>JBDHWF010000043.1:0-26376 GCA_039810045.1 Chloroflexia bacterium | reverse complement strand
CCACCATGTCGTAGACGATCCCATGTTCCTCGCAGAAGCGAATCATCTGCTCCTTGCCAGATACACAGAGTCGCGCCTTCAATGAGCCAGGAGCATAGTAGATCCCCGAGTGGAGGACGCCACTGTTATGTCCAGTCTGATGCTGCCCGATCTGGCCTTCCTTTTCCAGAATGACCAGGCGCAGATGGGGCCGCCGGGTCAGCAATTCCAGCGCAGTCGCCAGACCGACGATCCCGCCACCAATGATTGCGATATCCCACGTTCCTTCGGCCATGCTCCACCCCCTCTTGCACCATCTTCCCGGTCAGTTCACCACGCCAACTGTTCGTCTAAGAATACACCAGTTTTGGGTGGAGTCATCATACCAAGAACCGCCGCTGCAACAGCCGCGCATTTTGCCTGTAAACTTTCCCCTGGTTGAAGCGTTTGCTCAATAGTGGCTGCCACCAGCGGTACCTGACCGACACTGCGAACGGAGAGAAGATGAAGGCATTGATTGTCGCCCGCCTGACCCTGCAAGAAGCGCTGCGCCGCCGGATGATCTGGGTCGTGCTGGGCCTCAGCCTGCTCTTTCTCGGCGTCTACTTCTGGGGCTTTACGCAGGTGCGTGACGAGTTCATGCAGCGAGCGGCGCGGAGCGGTGGTCGCGGCCAGATCCTCAACCTCGATTCGGTTGCCACGGTCATGGTGGGTCTGGGCTTCTACACCGTCAACTTCCTCGCAGGGGTGATGACGATCTTTGCCGCCGTTGGCACGGTCGCTGGCGAAATTGAAAGCGGCACCTTTCAGGCGATCATTCCCAAGCCAATCGCCCGCTGGCAGATCATTCTTGGCAAGTTTCTGGGCTTCGCCGCGATGATCTGCGCCTATATCATCCTGATGGCTGGGGGAGTCATCTTTGCCGCGCGGTTCATCGCCAATTACACTCCCGGCAATATCATTCCCGGCACCTTGCTGGTCATCCTCGTCTCACTCGTCCTGCTCTCCCTCACCATCCTGGGCAGCACCATCTTTCAGACGATGGCGAATGGCGTGGTGGTGTTCATGCTCTACGGTGGGGCGATGCTTGGTGGCCTCCTAGAACTGATTGGCTCGCTCGCCAATATCAACTCGCTGATCAACAGCGGCATCATCATCAGCCTGATTCTGCCCAGCGACGCCATCTGGCGGCTCGCCAGCACCCTCTTGCAACCGAACAGCCAACTCCGCCTGGACACCCCGATCCCGATTGCCGTCACCCGCGCACCGAGTAACGCCATGGTCATCTACGCAGTCGGTTATGCGGTCGTCCTGCTGACACTGGCGATCCTCGCCTTCCGCCGCCGCGATCTCTAACCACCCTGCACCGTCCGTATCCATAGCGAACAACGGCAAGCAAGCCGCCCGCCTGGGTCACAACCGCTGCACCCACAGGGGTACTCTTGCCTGCCAGGATCACGAAAGGCACCAGGCCGTTACCAATAACACTGATTGTCGTTGTATCTTACAGGGTGCAATGTGCAGAAAAACAGGACTGTAGAACATCGACGGTTAGCTCTGGCTCAACAGCTTCGTACCGTATCATCAGGCAAGGAGAGGCGATGCGTAGGCAACGATTAGCGATCGGGTGTAGCGTCACGGTACTCCTCCTGATCCTCGCTGGCTGGCTCGCCCTCACGATCACGACCCGGACTGCTCCACACAACACACTCCTTGACGCTGGCCGTGAAGGGTTTGTGCCGAAAGATTCCCTGGGCAAGCCTGACCTGGGGCCTGACCGCGCCCGCATTCTGGCACAACAGGAGGTCGCACCGGGGAAAATGTTGCTCCTCTATGCTTGGCCGCCATCGACGGATATGCCCACTGATCACCTGAGCGTGATTCCGATTGGGGTACAGGAAACAACGATCCGCGCATTTCCCTGGCAACCACGGCTGGGCTGGCATTTCGCTGGCGTGGCTGGGCGGCCCGCCACGCTGCCACGCGGCGATGACTTTTATGCTGGCGCATTACCCGCTGGTTTCAGCGGCGTTGATGAGCCAGTCAGCACGGCCTGGGGTCTCAGCAAACGCGGCGCTCAGGTACGGATCACCTGGTCTGATGGTGTAGTGACGCTGGCACCATTGCAGCAGGAGACCTACCTCGTCACCCGCCCCGACCCTAACTACCGCACGAATCCAGCCCTGCGCCTCCACGTTCGCAAAACCGAACTCCTTGATACCGATGACAAGATCCTCGCCTATCACGATTTCCCCGGCAGCGTTTTTCCAGAAGTGCGTGGGCCAACTCCGCTACCAGGACACTCAACCATCGTCTACGATATCGCCCAACATCGCTATACCCCTATCCACAGCCAGGGCAGCACCCGGTACTTTTGGGTAAAAAAGGCCGCCAATGCCGCCTTCAGCAGTGCGAAAACAGGACAAATCCGTTATCATTGGGCCATCTCTCCCAGCTATGGGCGGGATGATCATGTACTACATGGTGGCTGATCAACGCCGATCAGCCGTGAGCCAGCAGCAACAGCGGAGCCTGATGAATCAGAGAATGGACCAGATCGCGCCAGACCGCCTGCAAGAGCAACTGATCGCCTCGCGAATCGCCGCCAGTAAACGCCTCACGCTCAATCAACAACGTCGGCTGTTTTACATCGCTGCCGGGGGTGTTGGGCTGCTGTTCATCTTCCTCATCGTGCTGGCCTTTCAATATACGCAACGCTACCAGGAGCGCATCTACCGCGGCGTGAGTGTCGCCGGAGTAGAGCTTACTGGCCTCTCCCGCGAGGATGCGCTTTTCGCCCTCGATCAGCAGGTCGGTACCTGGGGTGCTGAGCCGATCACCGTACAAACGAACGATGGAGCGCATAGCTGGCAAATCGCCCCTGCTGATCTCGGACTATCGCTTGATACCGCTGCCGCCATTGACGCCGCCTATCACGTCGGACGGAGCAGCAATCCCATCGGCAACTTCTTCGACTGGTTTGGGGCCTTACGCGGGCGTACCCTGACCATCCCTGGCGATCTGAATGACGACCAACTCGACAATGCCCTCCGCACCTGGGCCCCCGAGGCAACCTTCAATCCCACCAATGCCACCTTCGCGGTCGCCGCCGATGGCAAGCTCACCATTGTCGCTGATGTTGATGGGCGCGGGTTCGACTTCGACCACTCCAAAGCCGCTTTGCTCAGTCATAGCGGGCAGTTGGCAACTGCGCCAGTGACGTTGAGTCAGGTCGCTGTGCCTGCGCCAATCAATGCATCAATGCTCACAGGAGTCAACAATCAGGCCCAGGCGATTGCCACGAAGCCGCTCGTCGTGCGCTACAAGGACCAGACCTGGACCCTCGACGAAAAGACCCTGGCGAGCGCGGTCGCCTACACCCTGGTTGATGGCAAACTGACTCTCTCGCTCAATCCCGCCCACCTCCGCCCATTCTTCGACCAGATCGGGCAAACGGTGAATACGCCTGGGGCAAACGCGGCAATCGTGCTGACCAATGCGGGAAAATACACGATCACCCCCGAAAAAGAAGGGTTCGGGCTAGATGAAGCAGCGTCGCTCCGCACGATCAACGCGGCGCTGAGCAGCGGCAGTCACGAGGCCGCCCTGACCGTCAGTCCGCAGGTTCCCGCCATTGTTACTGCCGACCTTGAACCAATCCTGGCCCGCCTCGAAACCATTGTGAATACCCCGGTTGCCATTCGGGTCGAAGGGTTCCGCACGCGCACGCTTGTGCGCGCCGACATCCTGCCGCTGATTATCCTGACCGAGCAGCCCAAGAGTGCCGACAAGGTGGCGATCAGCCTGGACAACACTGCCCTGCAAGCGCTGGCGCAGGTCATCGCGAGCGAAGTCAACCAACCCGTACGCAATGCCGAGTTCCGTTTGGTGGGAGGGATGATTGAGGATGTGCAAAAGAGCCAGGATGGGCGCGAAGTGCAGTTTGGCCCAACTGTCCAAGCATTGAGCGAAGCGATTCTGGGGGCAACGGGCAATGCCACGCCAGTGATCACCGTCACCAAGCCGAAAGTGCCGTCATCGAACAAAGCGGCGATGCGTACCCCCGACCGCCTCGGTGTTGGCCGCACGAATTACAGCACCTCGATTCCCACCCGCCGCCACAATGTCGAACTCGCTGTCGAGCGATTGAACGGCACGATCATCGCCCCAGGCGAGCAGTTCTCCTTCAACGAAGCTGTGGGCGAACAAACCGTAGCCAATGGCTATGAAGAAGCCTATGGAATCGCGCTGGTGCCGGGCGCTGGCGGCGGTCAAGGCGAAGTCAAGACCGTTAGTTCAATCGCAGGCGGCATTTGTCAGGTCTCCACCACCCTTTTCCACGGAGTCTTCAAAGCGGGGCTGCCAATTGAGGAACGGAACTGGCACCTCTTCTGGGTCAGCTATGGCGCTTCATCTACTGGCTGGCAGGGCCTGGACGCCACTGTCGATGATCAGGTGGGGCTTGACTTCCGCTGGTGGAACAACACGGGCAATTGGATGGGGATTCAGGCGTACGCCGATGGTGAAGTGGTCACTATCGAACTCTATGGCAAAGACCCGGGCTGGAATGTGGAGATCAACGGCCCAGAGATCACCAACATCATCGAGCCTGATCCGCAGCCAGTCACTGAGAAGACCTACGATCTGCCAGTGGGCGAAAAGCTGATGATTGAACACGCCGCCTCAGGCTTCACCTCGACGGTCAATCGCAAGGTCTTTGACAGCAAAGGCAATCTCGTCATCTTCAATGGCAAGGGGATGGATTCGACCTTCAAGAGCAATTACCTCCCCTCGCGTGATCGGTATCAGATCGGTGTGCCAAAGAGTACACCGCTCGACTAACGAACACATACCCAGTTACTCGCGTTATTCGACACGATGCACTGCATGAATGATCGCATCGCTTCAAGGAGGCTGTAGCAATGTCTACTACCAGCCAATTGTCCCAACGCGCCAATGTCCCGACGGCTGATACCTGGGATAGTGCCAGTGTCTTTGCCAACGATGCCGCCTGGGAAGCGGCAGTCAACGCCATCGCCAGCGAGCTTCCTGGGCTAGAGCAGTTTCGCGGGCATCTGGGTGATAGCCCCGCCAAACTGGTCGAATGGTTTCGACAATCTGAACAGTTGATTGAACGGATCGAACACGTCTACCTCTATGCCACCCTCTTTCACGAAACAAACACTGCCGATGGTGCAGCCAAAGCGAAAGTTGACCGGGCAATGGGCCTCTACGCCCGGGGCATGGCCGCCGTCTCTTTCGCGCAGCCAGAACTCTTGGAGATTGGCTTCCCCACCTTACGTCAGTGGCTAAATGAAGAACCACAACTCGCCAGCTACGCCCACGCCTTCGACCGCCTGGAGGCGCAGCAAGCCCATGTGCGCTCGGCGGAAGTGGAAGAACTGCTGGGGATGGTGGTCGAACCGTTCAGCGGGGCCAGTGCCACACACGGAATCCTCGCCAACGCTGATCTGGTCTTCAAGCCTGCCGTTGATCGCCAGGGCCAGGAACACCCTGTCGCACAAGGGACGATTGACGCGCTGCTGGGGCAACCAGATCGCACCCTGCGCCGCACCGCCTGGGAGAGTTATGCTGACGGCCACCTGAGCCTGAAGAATACGATGGCGAACGCCCTGACTACCGGGGTGAAGCAACACGTTTTCATCACCCGCGCCCGCCGCTATGACTCCGCCCTAGAAGCGTCGCTCGCCGAGAATTTCATTCCCACGGCGGTCTTCCATCAGTTGATCGCTACCTTCAAGGAACATCTGCCGATCTGGCATCGCTACTGGGCAGTGCGTCAACGGGCCTTGGGCCAGGACGACATTGCCCCCTACGACATCTGGGCACCGCTGACGCCCAACCCACCCCAGGTGCCGTTCGATCAGGCAGTGCAAATGATCGCCGCTGGCTTAGCCCCATTAGGCGAGGAATATGTCGGGATCGTGCTGCGTGGGGTCAACGAGGAACGCTGGGTCGATAAATACCCCAACGTGGGCAAAACGGCTGGAGCGTTCTCCACTGGTTTCCAGGGCACCCACCCATTTATTCTGATGAATGGCACCAATGACCTGGAAAGTATGAGTACGCTCGCCCACGAACTGGGGCATTCGCTGCACTCATACTATACCTGGCGCACCCAACCGCCAGTCTATGCCAATTACTCCATCTTCGTTGCGGAAGTCGCCTCCAACTTCAATCAAGCCCTGGTTCGCGCCCACCTCTTTGCCCAGGAGCCTGACCGCGATTTCCAACTCGCGCTGATCAACGAAGCGATGTCCAACTTCCACCGCTACTTCTTCCTGATGCCAACGCTCGCCCGCTTTGAACTCGCCCTGCACGAGCGGGTTGAGGCTGGCGAAACGCCTTCCGTCGACGAGATGAATATGATCCTGACCGACTTCTTCCGCGAAGCCTATGGCCCTGCGGTCACTGTCGACGCCGAGCGCGTTGGCAATACCTGGGCGCAGTTCTCCACGCACCTCTATGCCAACTTCTACGTCTATCAGTATGCGACGGGGCTTTCTGGCGCGCACGCCCTCGCCGAAGGCGTTTTGAATCAACAACCCGGCGCGGTTGAGCGCTACCTCACCTTCCTCAGTGCTGGTAGCTCTGGCTACCCACTCGATGTCCTCAAAGCGGCGGGCGTTGATCTCACCACGCCCGAACCAGTCCGGCAGACATTCGGCGTCCTCGAACGCCTTGTCGACCGTCTGGAAAGCCTGACGAATACGCAATAACTCGCGTGGGGCGCAATGCTAGTAGCATTGCGCCCCACCAGCGCAAACTATCTTGCCGGAGCATAGAAGGATGTCATCGACACAAAAACGAATCCTGGTTCCCCTGGTCTGCTCACCGTGGAGCGAAACGAAGCTGCCCGTCGTCGAAGAATACGCCCAAGCGCTAGGGGCAGAGTTGATCCTCCTCCACGTATTGCCCCCACCAGCCCGCGCACCCCTGGCCTTATCGTTGCCCTTCAGAACCCAGTTGGAAGGCCCAGCAGTGTCACCAGAGGAAGCAAACGCCCGCACCTTTCTCGATGCCACGGCGAACCGCCTCCACGCGGCTGGCCTGATCGCCCGCACCTTAGTGCTCTATGGCCCAACTGCACCAACTATCCTGGAAGTCGCCTGCCAACAACGGGTTTCGCTGATTATTCTGGGCAGCGATCTGCGCCACGGCCTCTCGCGGGTACTCACCAACAGCGTGGCTGGCCCTGTTGTCCAGGACGCCTCCTGCCCTGTCCTCCTGGTGCGCCCTGACGAGCGTGCGGCCACCACAACCACCCCACTCCGCTCGTTCGCCGAAGACGAAGCGCGAGCGGGGCTGCTCACGCCCCGGAGCCTGGGGCAACGCCGGATCGATCTCGCCCGCATTGTCGGCAGCGTGGGACGGGCTGATGAGCTTGGTGCAAACTTCCGGCCCACCTTGCGCCACCCCCCCGACGAAGAACGCTATCAGCGTATCGTCGCGTTGGCTGAAGAAGGGACAGCCCCACTCGCCCCAATCGAGCTATACAAGCTCGGCTATGGCTATTATGTGCTTGATGGGCATCGGCGAGTGGCCGCCGCAAAACAACTCGGCTTCGATGAGATTGTCGCCAATGTCACCGAATACCTGCCAGCCAGCGATACCACCGCACAGCAACTATTTACGGCACGTCGGGCCTTTGAACGCGAAACGGGGCTCACCTCGGTCGGCGCAGCCTCGCCAGCCAGCTACCCGCGGTTGATCGCGCTGATTTGCGAATTTCAGGCAAACCGCCACCTTGATGATTTCAAAGAAGCCGCGGCGCGCTGGCGGGTGACGGAATATGCCGATCTGGTTCGCCAGATCCGCGAATTGCACCTCAATCGCTACTTCGCAGGCGACCGTAGTGCCGATATTATCGTCGCGATCGCCGACTACCGCGATGCTGAGTCCGCGCGCCTACATCGCCCGCTGACCTGGAATGAAGCGATCACCAGCTTCACGGCAGCCCTGACCTAAGGGACGCACTACCGGTCGAGCAGGTGGGTCGTTTATCTGGCCCGCCCCACGCTGATCATGCCATACCACTTGCCGTTGGTCAGACAATGCGGCTACAATACACAGCACATTGTTGCAGACAATCTATACACTCAGGTACCTACCGGGTGGAGAAACTGATCGATGGCTGTCTCATCGCAACCGCTTCAACCGCATCGTCTGACCAACGATAGGACTACGGCTGCCCCTGGGCCAGTACGGATTCTGGCGGTGAGTGATCATGTCGAAAACCTCGTCTACAGCCCAAATATCCGCGAACGGTTCAACCAGGTTGATCTCGTCATCGCCTGTGGCGATCTCCCCCCCAATTATCTGGAATATATCGTCAGCACCCTCAATGTTCCCGTATTCGGCGTGCGCGGGAACCACGACCACGGTCGCGCCTTTGCAGAGATCCCCTACCGCACACTTGGCCCCGGTACCGAAGATATTCATGGGCGCGTCGTGGAATCACATGGGCTGCTGATTGCGGGCCTGGAAGGTTCACGGGAATATAATCACGGACCACATCAATACAGCGAATTCGGAATGCGCCTCCAGATCGCCCGCCTGATCCCCCGTCTCCTACTGAACAAGCTCCGCTATGGGCGGTATCTCGATATCCTTGTTACCCATGCACCACCGCAAGGGATTCATGATCAGGAAGACCGCTGTCATCAAGGTTTTGCGGCCTTCCGCGACTTCATCGCCCGCTTTCAGCCACGCTACCTGATTCACGGCCATATCCACCTCTATGATCGGCAGACAATCACCCGCACTGAGGTGGAAAACACCATTGTGCTCAATGCCTACGGCCATCGTGAATTGACCGTTCGCCCGGTCGCCGAAACCGCCGCTGTCCCCACTGGCGACTAAGCCGCACCGATTGACTGCCCCTTTCCAGCAGATAACAGCCTATCCCAGGCAGCCACAAGGCAGTTGTCGCCCTGAGATGGCGGTGGCTGACGCTGGCAAGTACACTATCGTCTGCATCGAGCAGTAGCTTCCAGCAAACGAGGAGCAAGAACTGTGTCTGAACAGGCCGAAGGTCCCCTCCTGACCGGGATGACGATTCACCGCGACCTACGCTTTCGCTATTCGTTCTTGCTCACCACTGGCTGGTATGACTACGAACTGGAGTCTGAAGGTGGCCGTGGGCGGATCTTTACCCCCACTGCCGACGACATCACGACCAGCTTTTCCACCGAAGCCCGTGACCTTGGCACGCCGATCGTCGCCGCAGACCTGGAAATCTTGCGCGAAGGAGTTGAAGCGGGGCTGGCGCAACTGCCCGAACTGTTGCTTGAGGAACAACAGGCCGAAACAGTTGGCGACTTCATCACCCTTGAATACCGCTTCACCTTTCGTGAAGCGGACAGTAACGCAACGCGCAAACGCTGGCTCCGGCTCCTCTATGATGGCAGCACCCAGGTGCGGCTGATCGCCCAGGGAGCCACGCCAGCCGCCTTTGACTACTGGCTGCCCGTCTTCAACCAGGCGATGCGCACCTTCCAGTTTGCTGATTGGTGGGCAGAGATGACCGGGCAAGCGTGGCAGCAGTCACTCAAAGGCGATTACCCCGAATAGTTTGCACCAATTTACTTGACAATAGGCTTAGCCCCCCCTATACTGCCCGCATCGACTGACAAGGATGGAACATAACCGCGAACGGCGCAGACTGTAGCGAAGCCCTACCCCTTGGGGGAGTTTTGTGTTCCCTGCATTGAAGAGCAGGGAACACTATTGGGGTTCCTGACCGTTGTCAGGAACATCAAAGAAGGAGGGACCGACACAATGGCCGAAAAGCACACCATCGACCAATCTGTCCAGGCACTCCGCGCAGGCCGCATTGGGCGACGCGAGCTGATTCGTCGCGCCGTAGGCTTAGGCTTCTCCGCATCAGCGATTGGGGCGATCCTCGCCGCGTGTGGCACCACAACCCCAGCAGCAACTACTGCGCCTGCCTCAACCGCGCCCTCGACCGCAGCATCAACCGCACCAGCTGCCGCCCCAACCGCGACCAAAGCCGCGGCCAGCACCGCCCCGTCAACGGCACCAGCCACGGCAGCAATGAGTGGTTCTCCAGCCGCGGCCTCGCCAACCCGCCCCGCTGCCGCCATCCCCACCTTTGCGGGACCAACCAAGCGCGCAGGTGGCGGCACCCTGAAGCTCTTGCAGTGGCAGGCAGCGACGATCCTCAACCCCCATCTCTCATCAGGCACGAAAGATGATCTAGTCTGCACCATCGTCTATGAACCACTGATCCGTGTCGATAATGATGGGAACTTCATTCCCTTCCTGGCTGAATCGATCCCCTCGCTCGACAATAAGTTGCTCGCTGCCGATGCAAAGAGCGTCAGTTGGAAACTGAAATCTGGCCTGAAATGGAGCGATGGGCAACCAGTCACCGCGGCTGACTATGTCTTCACCTGGGAGTATGTCAACGACCCGAAAACCGCCGCGACCACCCAGGCCTACTTTGAGAATGTCGCTAAGGTGGAAGCTACCGACGACCTGACCATCAAGTTTACCTTTACTGAGACCAAGCCAGACTGGTATCGCCCAGGCCAGGTACAACTCCTGCCCAAGCATATCTTCGAGAAAGACAAAGGAGAGGGCGCACGCACCTCTCCGAACAACCTGAAGCCCGTTGGCACTGGCCCCTACAAGGTACTCGAGTTCAAGCCCGGCGACACCGTGACTTATGACATCAACCCGAACTATCGCGAGGCGAACAAGCCCTTCTTCGATCGCGTCGAGATCAAGGGTGGTGGCGACGCCCCCTCAGCGGCCCGCGCCGTTTTACAAACTGGCGATTACGATTATGCCTGGAACCTGCAAATTGACGATGCCTTAATCAAACAACTGGAAGCTGGTGGGAAAGGGGTGCCAGAGTTCAACAATGGTGGTGGGATTGAGCGAATCTTTATCAACTTCACCGATCCCAATAGCGAAGTCGATGGCGAACGCTCCAGCCTCAAGTCGAAGCACCCGTTCTTCACCGACCTGAAGATCCGGCAGGCGTTCGCCTTCGCCATTGACCGCAAGGCAATCATCGATGGGATCTATGGTCGTGGTGGCGCAATTGGGATCAATATGTTGGAAGATCCACCGATCTTCCAATCGAAAAACCCCAAGAATACGCCAGTCTTCGATATCGCTAAGGCCAGCGCCCTGCTGGAAGAAGTGGGCTGGAAGAAGGGGGCCAGTGGCTACCGCGAGAAGGACGGTAAAGTACTCTCGGTCGTCTTCCTGACCACAGTAAATGCCGTGCGCCAGAAGACCCAGCAGATCGTCAAAGATGGCTGGGAGAAAGCGGGGATCAAGACCGAGCTACGCGCCGTCGATTCAGGCGTCTTCTTCTCCTCTGATGTCGGCAATCCTGATACCTCAGGGAAGATGTATGTCGATACGCAAATGTACACGACCAGCGCGGGAATCGATCCTCAGTTCCATATGCGCCGCTGGACCACCACTGGGGCCAAACTCTCCCAGAAGGAAGGGAAGTGGTCGGGCGGCAACGATGGTCGCTATGTCAATCCAGATTATGACAAGCTCTGGGACGCCGCGAAGACCGAACTCGACACCACCAAGCGCGCTAACCTGTTCATTCAGATGAATGACATTCTGATTCAGGATGTCTGCATGATTCCGCTCGTCAACCGCAAGAGTACCCAAGGGCGGGGTAAGAACCTGCAAAACACCCTTTACTCACAGTGGGCCGGGGACTACTGGAATATCGCCAACTGGGTACGCAGCTAAACGACAGCATTGCCATTACCACGTACAATAGACTGCCGCGGCACAACAGGGCCGCGGCAGTCTATTGGCGTTGAGGAGTAGTAGATGGCCCAGGCACGCGGCATGATCGGCTTTGTAGATATGGCGCACCCGTTGCTGCTAGCTGACCCCCAGCGCAGTGAGCAGCACCTGGGCCGCCGCCTCGCCGTCGCCCAACGGCTGCAAGCGCTGGCCGGCGTGCCGTGCCTCTATCAGCACTATCGGCAGATTGATCAGGACGTTGTTGATCGCTGGGGGTTGCAGGCGCTGATCCTGAGCGGGATTCCCTCGCACTGGCGCAGCTATGACTGGGCCGAGTTCGCCGGGATTCGCTCCTTACTCACCGCCCGCACCACGCCGATCCTCGCCGTCTGTGGCGGTTCCCAGGTCGTCGGCCACCTGCTAGGCGCACCAGTCAGCCGCCTGGGGCGGATTCAACCTGGCGAACCAGACCCCAAGCCCGACTATATGGCGGGTTGGCGCAAAGAGTGGGGCTATCTGCCACTCGATATCCTCGCCCCAGCCGATCCGCTCTTTGCGAACCTCACCGCGCCCAGCGTCTTCCTCGCCCACGGTCGCGCTCTGAAAGCAACGCCACCTGGCTGCACCCTGCTCGCCACGCGCAGCACCAGCCGCATTCAGGGATTCCGGCTCGATGGCACAATGATCTACGGGCTGCAATCGCACCCTGAACTCTACACCGACGAACACCCCGATGGGCGCACGATCCTGACCAACTTCTTCACGCTGGCCGGAGTTGTCCCACCAGCGGCGTAGCCGCTACGCATCCTTGATCGTCTGCCGCTTGTGCCAGTCTTCGTCGTACAGATTGAAGAAGACGTGCTGGCGTGGGTGACGTTCCAGTTCGTCCAGATCCAGCGTGACGCCCAGCCCCGGCCCTTCGGGGAGGCCAAAGTAGCCATCGACGACCTCCGGGTTGCCTGGGGCCAGCTTCTTCACCCAGTCTTCCGCGAAATCGTTGAAATGCTCCTGAATCTTGAAGTTCGGTGTCGAGGCCGCAAAGTGCAGCGCCGCCGCCGTCGCCACTGGGCCACCAACGTTGTGTGGCGCGACCAGCACATAGTAGGCGTCGGCCCAGGCGGCGATCTTCTTCGTCTCCAAAATACCGCCGATATGGGTAATATCGGGCTGAATAATATCTGCCGCTTGCAGTTCCAGCAGTTCACGGAACTCGTAGCGCGAATGAATCCGCTCACCAGTCGCCACTGGCACCGTGATCTGTTGCGCGGCTTTCTGCAACGCAGCCAGGTTTTCGGGTGGCACTGGCTCCTCCACCCACGACGGGTCAAACCGCGCCAACTCCCGCGCCATCTCCACTGCCGTGATTGGGTTGAATCGCCCGTGCATCTCCAACATAATCTCGACATCGGGGCCAATCGCATCGCGCACGGCCTCGACCAGCGCGATAACCTTCACCTTTTCGCCGCGTTCTAGCTCATAAAATCCCGCGCCAAATGGATCGAACTTCAACGCCCGATAGCCCCGCGCTACCGCCCGTTGCGCCGCGGCGTGAAATTCCTCTGGGCTCCGCTCAACCGTATACCAGCCGTTCGCATAGGCTTTGATCTTGTCGCGCACCGCCCCGCCGAGTAACTGATAGACTGGCAGGCCCACCGACTTCCCGAAAATATCCCAACAGGCCATCTCAATCGTCGCGATCCCCGACATCACAATCTCGCCCGGTCGCGCATAGTCATTGAGATACATCCGCCGCACAATATCCTCGATATTGCGCGGGTCGTGACCGAGCAGATGGTTTGGCACTGCCTCGGCCAGATAGCCGATCACGGCGTCGGTGTGGTTGATCATCCGCACCTCGCCAACGCCTTCGATTCCTTCATCAGTCAGTACGCGCACAAAAAGCAGATTCCGCCAAGCAGTGCTGACGACCTGCGTTTTCACATCCACAATCTTCATCGTTTCCCCCTTCTGCACAGCGTAACCCAGGCTCACCTTGCCGCATCGTAACATGGAATCAGCAAGCATGGGCGTACCACAGCAACGCAGTCGGAGAAAAGTCGTGCTACTATGCGCCGCAACGATCACGAGTGAACCAAACCTGACGAGGAAGGGAAAACAGATGGAGCCAATGTATCGCGGCGTCTTTCCAATTGCCCCAACCACCTTCGACCCCAACGGCGACCTCGATATGGAGAGTCAACTACGGGTGATCGAATTTCTGATCGATGCCGAAGTCGATGGGATCTGCATCCTCGCCAACTACTCGGAGCAATTCGCGCTGACCGATGCCGAGCGCGATCAACTGATGACCACCATCCTCGACCACACAGCGGGGCGTGTGCCGATCATCGTCACCACGACGCATTACAGCACACGAATCGCCGTTGAACGAAGCCGCCGCGCCCAGGAAGCGGGGGCCGCGATGGTGATGCTGATGCCGCCCTATCATGGCACCACCTTACGGGCCGAAGAAGCGGGCGTGGCCGAATATTACCGCCAGGTAGCGGCGGCGATTGACCTCCCGATCATGGTGCAAGACGCCCCAATGAGTGGCACCGTCCTTACGGCATCGTTCCTGGCTCAACTCGCCGCCGAAATCCCCGAACTCGCCTACTTCAAGATCGAGTCGGCGGGAGCGGCAGGCAAACTACGAGAACTGATTCGACTGGCGGGCGATCAGATCGATGGGCCATTCGATGGTGAAGAAGGGATTACCTTGCTGGCCGACCTCGATGCCGGAGCAACTGGCACAATGCCCAGCGCGATGATCCCCGAAGTGTTGGGCGAAGTCGTGCGCCTCTATCTCGGAGGCGACCGCGAAAGTGCGATGATCCTCTACGAGCGGCACCTGCCCCTGATCAACTTCGAGAATCGCCAGTGCAACCTCCGCGCAACCAAAGTGCTGATGGAAGAAGGCGGGATCATTCGTAGCGCCGCCACCCGCCATCCCTTCACGCCGCTGCACCCCGATACGCGCACGGGGCTACTCGACCTCGCTCGCCGCGTCGATCCGTTGATTCTGCGCTGGGCGCGCTAACCGCGCCCGGTGCTGATACCATCGTAACCAGTACTTTCTCGTACTACTGGTGGCATAACCTATGCACGTGTGGTCTTCTTACCGCAGCATATTAACCCGCAGAAAGAAGACTGTTCAGGATGACCGACCAAAGCCCAGCCAGACATCAGCCCGTTGCCAAGCGGCTTCAGGAACTCTGGCAGATCCACATCGTGCAATCTCCTGCTTATCTGCGTATTCTGGTTGGCACGGCCTTTCTGCTCACCTTCTTGATTGTGCGGGGCATTACCTACAGTATCAAATACCATTGGCTACCGTTCTTGCAGAATATCCAGCTTTCGGATGGGCTGCATATTCATCATCTCGTCTGGGGCATTCTGCTCCTGCTGCTCACTGGCTATCTCGCCATCGGCTTTAATCTGCGTTCATGGCGACCCTGGCTGGCAATACTCTATGGGATTGGCGCGGCGTTGACCCTGGATGAATTCGCGCTCTGGTTAAACCTGGAGGATGTCTATTGGGCGCAGCAAGGCCGAGAAAGTATTGACGCAGTCGTCATTGCTAGCACCATATTTATGCTAGCGATTCTGGTTCAACCATTCTTCCGGGCAGTGATAGGTGAAAGAAGAAGTCTCCTGCACAAAGAGGGGCAGTAGGCTAGCGGTTTCTCAAAAACTGTGCCCGCCCGCGCTCAGGTACTGTAGCGCCTGAGCGTGCAAGGCCGTTTCGTGGGCATTCAGCCAATCCCACAACTGCTGCAGGTCATCCAAGCGGGCAAGTTGCGGCGTAATATCGCCAGCAGCCAGGGCGCGGCCTAACCACCAGATCGTGGCGACTACCTCACGCAAGATCATCAAGCTGGGCAGGGCGGCGACTTCCGCCGTGCTGAGCCGCTGCACCTCGGCATAGCCACGGCAGAAGGCAGCGGCTAACGTCAGCGACTGCGCGAGCGGCCATTCCCAGCTGCGCATCACCATCACCACGCCAGCAGCCAGATCAATGGCTCGGATGTCCCACGTGGCGAACTCAAAGTCGAGCAAGGCAGTGATCTTAGTACCAATCGCCAGGGCGTTACCCGGCCCAAAATCCCCGTGATTCACTTGCTGCGGCAGCCCTGTATAGTCAGCGGCGATGAACGTGGTCATCGCCGCCAGCACCATCTGCCAGAGCGCAAATCGCCGCGCATTCTGTTCAGTAGCGGGCAACTGCAATTGTTCAACGGTCAGCGCCGCAGGATCAGGCACCGCCGGGTGAATCGCCGTCAATTTGCTATAGCCCGGTAACGATGGTCGTAACGCCACTGGCAAATCGCCTAGCGCAACGTGTAACCGACCAAGCGCCCGCCCCAGGGCCGTGATCGTGGCGGGATCACGGCGGTCAAGTTGCTCCCCAGGCAACCAGGGAAACAGGGCGTACCAACCCGCCTGAGCAAGCATTGGCAGCAACGTTGCGCCACTGGTGGCCGCCAATGGCGCAGGTACAGCGAACGGCAAGCCCTGTGCCCCAAGCCACCTCAACAGCCGATGTTCAGCCAGAATACGGGCGGGGTCAGCGTGCGTCTGGTAGTGCTTCCAGAGAAACTGCCCAGACCCACTCTCGACCAGCCGCACTTGATTATTGAGTCCCGCCCGATCAACCAGCGGCTGCACCGTGACCGGCAGCACGAGCTGGTATGGAGTCAGTGCCACCAGCGACCAGTGCTCCAACGCCACAGCGTCAGGCATTACGCGAATCGCTCCGCAGGTCGAGCCACGCCAACTCAGCGGCGGTCAACGGCACGTCCAGTGCGGCGACGTTCTGCCGAAACTCCTCGCCAGTGTTGCACCCAACCAACGGGAAGATCTTGTCTGGCTGGCTCAGGACAAAGGCCAACGCCACCTGGGGAATCGTCAGGCCGCGCTCATCAGCCAACGTCTGCGCCCGGTCGAGCCGCTGGAAGTTTGGTTCCTCGGCGTAGGCGTCAATACAGTTGCGGTCGAGATAGGCAGTGAACTGATCCAGGTTATCGCGCCGGAAACGCCCGGAGAAAAAGCCCCCCGCCAGACTCGACCAGGTAAAGAGCGGAATGCCCTGGCTACGATACCACTCCCGCGCCGCATCGCCCTGTCGCCCGCTGACGGTGATACACCCCGGCCACGGTGGGCGGAATTGCTCAGCCAGGCTGAAGTTTGGACTGCTGACCACGAATGGCACCAGGCCATGCGCCTTGGCGTACTCATTCGCCGCTTTGACCCGTTCGGCGGTCCAGTTCGAGCCACCAAACGCCCCGATCTTCCCCGCGCGGTGGTGCTGATTCAGCACGTCGACAATCGGGCCAACGGGTAATGCTGGATTATCGCGGTGTAAAACATAGAGATCGATCCGCTCCACCCCCAGCCGTTGCAATGACTCTTCCAGGTCAGCGGTGATCGCCTCGGGCGTGACACGCGGCTCGCCAGCAACTGGATGCGCCCCTTTCCCTAGAATCACCACCTCATCGCGCAGCCCCCGCGCCTGCAACCAGGCTCCCAACACTCGTTCCTTTTCCCCAGCCCCATAGGAATGGGCGGTATCGAACGTCTGGCAGCCCAGCGCGTAGACCGCATCAAGGAGGGCAAAGCTCGTCGCCTGATCAGCCTCAGAGAGCATCACTGTCCCCTGTACCAGCCGGGAGATCGGTTTACCGACACCGACTACCTCACCGTATTCCATCACCGCACTCCTTCTTCCACACCACCAACAGCCATTGCTTGTGCCTTAGTAAACCATATTTCCGCCCCGATTCTCTGCGCACACCGCAAATCCCCGCCCGCAAGAGGTAGCCATAGCCCCCTGACCTGTGCATACTTATGCCGCTATACTCCGCAGCGCACTGTGCGCTGCATGATCGCGATACGTAAGGAGGACAAGTGACAACCGCAACCGAACAGAGCGCCCTGGTGATCATGGCCCACCCCGATGACGCCGAGTTTGGCAGTGCTGGCACCGTAGCGGGCTGGGTCAAAGATGGCTGGGAGGTGCGCTATATCGTCTGCACCGACGCTTCTGGTGGCGGCCCGGACGATGCCACCGAAATCACGCCCGAATCTCGCGCCCAAATCACCGCCACCCGCAAAGCCGAGCAACGCGCCGCCGCCGAAATCCTGGGCGTCAAAGAAGTGATCTTCCTCGATTATCCCGACGGGCAGATTGAACCAACTATCGCCCTCCGCCGCGATCTCGTGCGCCTGATTCGTCGCTACCGTCCCACCCGCGTAATTGTGCCATCGCCCGACCGCATGTGGATCCCCCAGTACATGATCCCGCGTTATCACCCTGATCACCTGGCTGTGGGCACCGCCGCTCTCGCTGCTCTCTACCCGGCGGCCCAAAACCCCTGGGACTTTCCTGAACTACTGGAGGAAGGATTGCCCCCACACAAAGTGCGGCAGTTCTACATTGTGGGCGCACCAACGAACAATCACGCCGTTGATATTAGTGCCACTATCGACATTAAGCTCGCCGCCCTCGCCGCCCACGTCAGCCAGCTTGGCCCTGACATCAGCGAACTGGCAGCCAGGATGCGCGAATGGGCGACCGAAGCGGGCAAAGCGCACGACCTCCCGATGGCCGAACTCTTCCACTTTGCCGAGCAACAATGACCACTGATACTCACGCCGCAACAGGCCCTCCTGGGCCATATCAACTCGTTGCCCTCGACCTTGACGGGACAACGATTGACCACAACCTGACCATTTTGCCAACGGTGCGGGCGGCGATCGCCGCTGTCCGCGCCCGTGGCGTGCATCTCACCTTTGCCACCGGGCGGCAATTCGCCGCGACGGTGCCATTCGCCCGTGATCTGGGGCTGACCGACCCGTTGATCTGCTATCAAGGGGCGTTAGTGCGCGATTATCTGCGCGAAGAAACCCTCTTGCATCTGCTGATGCCGGGGCCAGTAGCAGCAGCCGTAACAGCATATCTCCTGACCACCGACACCTATCCGATCGCCTACGTCGATGAACGCCTCTACGTAGCGCAGCAAGGAGCCGCGCTCGACTATTATCTCCAGTTCCACCCCGAAGGTGCCGAGATCGTCGTCGTTCCTGATCTTCCGGCCACCCTGCGGGCGACCCCGCCAACAAAGATTCTGTTCATCGCGCCAGGGGCCAGTGTCGAGCGCGAGTTAGCGCGGCTTGGTCAGCAGTTTCAGGGGCAACTAGCGATCACACGCTCGCACGAACATTTTGGCGAACTGACCGCCTTGGGGATCAGCAAAGGCGTTGCGCTGGCCCATCTCGCCCGACACCTGGGGATTCCCCGTGAGCAAACACTGGCGATTGGCGACCAGGAAAATGACCTCTCGATGATCACCTGGGCGGGGCTAGGGTTGGCGATGGGCAACGCCGTTCCAGTGGTACAGCAGGCCGCTGCTGCCACGCTGCCCTCAATCGCTGCAGGAGGCGTCGCCTACGCCCTCGAACGCTATATTCTGTCCACTCCGGCAGAATAACCCTACGCGGCTTGCGATCCGCAGGCATTCCTACGCGCTGACCACGTGCCGCATGGATCTTATGCAGAATGTTGATCGCTGATTTTCGCGGGATTGTTCGGCAGACACTGAGCGTTCTTGCCTGGATCGGGCGAGGGATAAGAGCGAGGCGTAATGATTGATGGGTGGCTGCTCTGGATGATTATTGCGGCACTGCTCGTGTTCGTCGTCTTTCCGTGGATCTGGGTGCTTATCCGCCGCTGGATGATTGCACGAGAACGTCGGGAGCTTTCGGCTACTGACCTGCTATTCTCTTCATTGCCCGACGACCCCTCCTACGACTGGGATGCGCTGTGGAATGAGCTACGAGCGGTTGGCCTGAACAGTCAAGAGGATATTGAGCAAACAGTTGACCAATCAACGAGCGATCTGACACCATGGCAGATTCGGCAACTACTGCGTGAGTGTGGGATATTACCTGATGCCTGATCGTCAGTAAAAGCAACGCTGCGATGCAGTGATCGTGTTCGGCCACTGTCACCGCCTAGATCCCTATGCGGCACAGGGGCCACAGGGCAAACAGAGAACAACGCCGATCTACCCCGACGCCATAACCGTTGCCTGAACGATACATTCTGGGAGGCAGCAATCGTCCAGATTAACCATGCGGATAGCACTTATCTGCTGCTACACTTCTCCTGACTACTGGATACGATGGAAGGACAACAGATGCCCGAACCAACGCCCAGCACGCTCCCCGCCCGCAAGACCCGCTTCTGGCAACGATGGAGTATTGGCAGTGTATTGCTCGTCAGCAGCCTGCTGCTCGCCTGTGGTCTCCCAGTCGAGGCCACGCAAACCGGCCCAGGGCTGGTGAATCCAACCCCAACCGTAACGGCAACGCTGCCGCCCACCGCAACGGCATTACCACCAACCCGCACGCCAACGACCACCGTACGACCCACCAATACACCAGCCCCAACTGCCACGACCCAACCACTACCGTCACCCACGAAAGGGCCACCAACCCCGACGAGAGGCGCAACAACGCCCACCCCACGCGCAGTCGCCACCGCAACAAAGAGCGGCGGCACAGCCTCAGGGAATATGGTAGTACGCGACGAAGATGGGATTTGCCAGCTTACTATTCTCCCCGGCTACACCGTTGATAACGCTGGCGATGGCTTTGATGCGAACGACAATATGGGCATTGGCGTGCTTACCAGTGCCACCGGGCGCACAGAATCACCCGCCGAACTGGCTGAAACGCTGTACGATGGAGTGACTGCCGCGCTGGATAATCCAAAGAAGGGGAAAGTCACCCCAGGCACAAACTCATCACAGATCGACTTCACCGCCGAGCTTCAGGGGCAACCGGGCAAGGGGACAGTCTTCGCGAAGAAATTTGGCACGACGGCCTGTGGCCTTTCTATTTTCACCTTCGATGGGGCGGCGATCCCACACGAGGCCGTGGTCGCGGCGATCTTGCCCACCGTCAAGGAGAACAAATAGGGTCGACGGCGGGGGCGCTTACTCAGCCCACTTCCCTCGCCGCTCCTGATAATCACGTTCGCAGTCGGGGCAATAGACCAGCGCCTCGGCGAAGCAACTGTCGCTGTGCAACACCAGGTACAGCGGTCGCCCGCAGCCCGCGCAGATAAACTCACTGCGGGGCAGAACTGGCGCAGCCTCGATGCTCTCGTCTGTCGCTGCTGGATCGTTAGTGGTTGGTTCACGCTCCATCACCCACCACTCCTTTCAACCACAAAAGATCATCACGCTCCTGGCAGCACCCACTAATCGCGCCGAGGATTCCAGATCGCTGCCCAGAGGTTCCAGCTAAAGAATAGCACCGCCAGCAATCCCGCCAATCCCGCCAGCGCACCCAACATACTGGCGATCCTCGGGGAAAGCGACAACGCTGGCCCCAGGCGCAACACGGTCGCCAGATTCCCCAGCACCAGCGTCAGCCAGCAATACACGGGGTGGCGGATTGGTCGCCGAGAAAACCCTTCGAACATCTTGGGGCCAATGCCAAAGATCAGGATCGTCAGCAAGCCACTGCCCAGCAGGTGCCGCACCAGATCGGCAGAGACTGGCAACAGAGCTCGCCCAAACGCACTGAGGCCCAGCGCGATCAGCGCCAGGGCGCTGACAACCAGCCACCCATACGCCGTTATCGCGTGCCACTGCGTCGCATCGCGCCAGAGCGGTAGACCAGGGCGCGGCAACGGACGACGTGGGGCAAAGATTTGCACGCCCCAGACCCAACCCAGCAACGCTATCCCTTGCACAATCGCGCCCAGCCCACTCAACCCTGACAGACCAAACGCCACGCCGACCAGCCCGCAACTCAGCCCCACCAAGAGCAACGCCAACCCCACGTAGAGCAGGCGGGTCAGCGCTAATGGGGTGCGAAGGTAGAGCGGGAAAAGTCGCACGGACATGCCCAGCGTAATCGGTAGCAGAAACCCGATCAACGCGACATCCTCCGCCAAAGTCGCATAGAGCCTGCCCAAAACGAGGTCGCGCCCCACAAAAGCGACCAGCACGCCCACCAGATTGCAGCCGAGACTGAGGCCAAACGACAGACCCGCCGTCAGCAGAAACGGCATGACCTGCCAGAAGCCCGCCCGTTGCCGCAGATTCTCACCACCGCCCAACGTCTGCGCCAACGTCCAACCTAGCAGCCCGCCCCCGCTGAACTCCAGCACCCCCGAGGCGGCAAAAATCAGCCAAACAATACTGCGCCACGCACCCGCGCCACCAGTCGCCAGGATGATCTGACTGCCGAACCGCAGCAGTAACCCAGCCGCAAAGAGCCAGAGCGCCAGTTGCGCCCGCGCTGGGTGGGCCAATGGCCTGCCGCGCAGACGCGGCAGGAAATGGAGCCCGACGCCCCAGACCATCAGCCCCACCCAGCCCAGCAGTTGCAGATGCCCATGCACCTGGACAATACTCGACCACTGCGCCAGCGGGAGACCCAGCGCACTGAACGCAAAGGCGAGCCCACCCAGCCCAAAGCCACCAGTCAACGCCAGCCCTAAGGACAGCCGCACAAATGGCGGCCAGATCATCATTTGCTTTTGCGCCATCGCTCCACTCGCGAATCATCAGCGCCGATCGCGCCTGCCTCTAACAGTATACTCAGCCCCAGGCTACCGCCCCGAGGACAAGCTATCAGGTACACTTACCCGTAGATGATTGGAACGTGTCAGCAGTGGCCCGCCTCGGCCCTGCATGGCACTATACTGTGTCGCCACTGGCGACCGCACGACGACGGCGAGCTATCTGCCTCGAACCCACCGCGCGCCGTCAGACAACGGAGGGAAAAGCGTGTCCAACCGTCTGGCAAACGAAACCAGCCCGTATCTGCTGCAACATCAGGAGAACCCGGTCGATTGGTACCCGTGGGGCGAGGAAGCCCTCGCCGCCGCCCGTGAGAGCGACCGCCCAATCCTCCTCTCGGTTGGCTATGCCGCCTGCCACTGGTGCCACGTGATGGCGCACGAATCATTTGAAGATCCCGCCACTGCCGCTGTAATGAACGAGCATTTCATCAACATCAAGGTGGATCGCGAAGAACGACCCGACATCGATACGATCTACATGGAAGCAGTGCAAACCCTCACCGGGCATGGCGGCTGGCCGATGACCGTCTTTCTCACGCCCGAAGGCGTGCCGTTCTATGGCGGCACCTACTTCCCGCCCACAGCCCGGCATGGCCTGCCAGCGTTCGTCGATCTTCTGCGCGGCGTTGCAGATGCCTACCAGAACAAACGCCAGGATGTCGCCCACAATGCCGTGCAACTGCGTGAACGGTTGCGCATTGGCTTCCAAGCTAACGCCAACACCGCCGATAGTCCACCGCTGACAGTCGCCGTGCTCGATGAAGCAACGGAACGACTCGCCGCCACCTTTGATCCGAATCACGGCGGTTTTGGCGGCGCACCCAAGTTTCCACAAGGAATGACCCTCGACTTCCTGCTCCGCCAGTATGCCCGCACTGGCTCGGACCGTGCGCTACAGATGGCCGAAATCACCCTGGAAAAGATGGCGCGTGGCGGAATCTACGACCAACTCGGCGGCGGCTTCCACCGCTATTCCGTTGATGAACGGTGGTTGGTGCCACACTTCGAGAAGATGCTCTACGACAACGCCATTCTCGCCCCGATCTACCTGCACGCCTACCAACTGACCAACAAAGACCTGTACCGCCGCATCGCCGTTGAAACGCTCGACTGGGCATCACGCGAGATGACCGATGGCCTGGGCGGATTCTACTCATCGCTTGATGCTGATAGTGATGGTGCGGAGGGGAAATATTACGTCTGGCCCTATGCCGAACTGGTAGCCATGCTCGGCGCTGAGGATGCCTACCTGGTTGGTGAATATTTTGGCTGTAGCGAGCGCGGCAACTTTGAAGGCGCAAATATCCTGCACCTGCCACGCACGATCGATCTGGTTGCCCACCGCACCGGCGCAGATATTGAACGCCTGGGCGAAGCCCTCGACCGCGCCCGCACCATCCTGACTGACGCCCGCAATGAGCGGATCTATCCAGGTCGTGATGAGAAAGTGCTGACGGCCTGGAACGGCCTGATGATTCGCGCCTTTGCTGAAGCAGCCACGGTCCTCGAACGTGATGATTATCGCTACCGTGCAGAACTCGCCGCCGACTTCGCCCTACAATACCTCTACGTTGACCGCCGCCTCCGCCGCACCTACAAAGATGGACAGGCGCGGCTGAATGGCTACCTGGAAGATTACGCATTCCTGGCCGATGGCCTGCTGGCCCTCTACGAGACGACGTTTGCCCCACAGTGGCTTGACGCCGCCTATACGCTCACGCAGGAAATGCTCGACCTGTTCTGGGACGATGCCATCAATGCCTGCTATGACACTGGCCGCGATCACGAGCAGTTAGTCGCCCGCCCGCGCAGCCTCACCGACAACGCCCTGCCCTCGGGCAACGCAGTCGCCGCCGATGTGCTGCTGCGCCTCGCCGCCCTCTATGGTCGCTCCGACTGGTATGACAAAGCCCTGGCGATTCTGACGGGCGTGCGCGAACTGCTGCGGCAATACCCAACTGCCGCTGGTCGCTACCTCTGTGCGCTGGATTTCGCGCTGGCTGCGCCGCAAGAAGTCGCCATCGTGGGGGATCTGCGCCAGGCCGATACCCAGGCATTGCTGCACACCTTCCGCGAACGTTTCCGCCCAAACACGGTCATCGCCGTGCGGCAACCAGCAAGCCAGTATCAGGCCGAGCCGAATCTGCTGCATCAGCGAACGCAACGCAACAATACAGCGACGGCCTACGTCTGCCAGCACCACGCCTGCCAGCAACCAGTGACAACGCCAGCGGAGTTCGCCGTGCAGTTGGGCGACTGAGGACGCAGAAGGGCTGGAAGCAGCTAGCTGGTGAACTGCTTCCAGTGGCCCTCGGAGATAACTTCAACGGTGCCGTCAACGACTTTGATGGCGGTCTGATCGTCGATCGCGTACGACGGAACGCCGATATCGGCGGCCCAGCGTTCTGCGTGGGCCATAGTATTCCCTGGAAAGGTCGGATAATCGAGGTGCGGGAAGATCGAGAAATCGACTAGCCCGAGCGTCTCATCGCCGCCTGTGGGCGGAGTCCAACTGACGAAGTCCGGCCCGATGCGCGGGGTCAGCACCATACTGCCAGCGCTCAGCCCTGCCCAGACCATTTCATCCAGTGACGGCAGGAGATCCGCCAGTCCAGACTGTCGCATCCAGTAGCTTAGATAGAGCGTATCGCCACCATTCACCAGCAGCGCATCAGTATTCTGCACCCAGGAGACCCAGCGTTCCCGGTCGAGGCTGGGCAGCGCCGTGAGTTCCAGCACGCCCAGAGACTTCCACCCCAACGCGCACATAGAGCCTTCCTCGCGACCACTGATGAATGACCATGCTGCAGCAGGGCCAGCCATCGGGTGCGCGTATGAGGCGGTGGTGATGCAGAGGGCGTTAGCCTCGGCGATCGGTTTACCCAGCAGTTCGATCAGCGCGTTTTGGATGCTCGGATTCGTGATCCCGCCGGATGTGAGGAGCAACTTCATCGTTCCCTGCCTTGGCACTATCGCGCCCGCTACGACTGCGCGTCCCAGCGTCACCAAGCGCCCGTATCGCAGCCTACGAGAGATACTAGCACATACGTTCGACCCAATCAAAGGCAAGATCGGCCCCTGGCCCTGCCAGGGGCAACGCTGGCGGCGTTCACACAGCCTGATACGAGAGCGCGCACCCCCCCAGATCTTTAACCAAACTTCATCCAATACCCGATCAGGCTTTAGACGCAGCATTCAGAATAAAGGCAGGACAGCGGTGTACGCGACGCCGCTCACCACTGAAGGAGCCACTAACGCAATCGCCTGATAAGGAGCAACTGATGAGTAGTAGTGCAGAGTCTTCCGCCCTCGCCCCACCCCACCGTGGGGAGTATGCCACCGCAAAACCTTCGACCCAAGCGGGGTGGGGCAATCGCCTCCGCCAACGACTCGCCATCAGTAAGCGCCGCCCGATCACTCCTTTAGAAGGGGTCGCCCTGGTCGGAATTCTCGCCTTATCGGCGATGCTCAACCTCTTTGGCCTCAGCAAAATGGGCTATGCCAATACCTACTACGCCGCTACTGTCAAGAGTATGCTGACGAGCTGGCACAACTTCTTCTATGCCTCGTTCGACCCAGGCGGGTTCATCTCGGTCGATAAGCCGCCAGTGGGCTTCTGGATTCAGGCCGCCAGTGCCAAACTGTTTGGCTTCAGCGGCTGGTCAATCCTCCTGCCACAGGCCCTCGCCGGAATCCTGGCGGTCTGGATCCTCTATGCCCTGGTGCGCCGCGTCTGGGGGCCACTGGCGGGACTCAGCGCCGCGCTGATCCTGGCTGTCACGCCGATCAGCGTCGTCACCAACCGCAACAACACGATCGATAGTCTGCTCGTTGTCGCGCTGCTGGGCGGGGTTTGGGCAATTGCCCGGGCGGTCGAAAGCAAGCAGCATCCCTTGCGCTGGCTCCTGCTGGCAGCCTGCTTCGTCGGCCTCGGCTTCAATATCAAGATGCTCGAAGCCTACCTCGCCCTCCCGGCCCTCTGGCTAGCGTACCTCGTCGCCGCCCGTTCTCGCCCGCTCACCCGCATCGCC
>JBDHWF010000042.1:0-26437 GCA_039810045.1 Chloroflexia bacterium | reverse complement strand
GGCATCAGGAAATAGAGCAGGGGATAGAGGCCCCAACCAAGGAGTTCAAGGGCCAGTAGCCAGCGTATCACCGCCAGAATATCGCTCATCGGCCACCACTGTTTGCGGGAATACCAGCATCAATCCCCGCCGAGTTTGCCGCAGGCAGCACCCGATAGATCACTGTTTCGCCCGCTTGGAAGACTGGCGTGAGGTAGCGCCCAGCCATCCCTTCGAGGGCAGCTAATCCCGCAGGTGAGGCATAGGGGTCGGCACAGGGTCGCCCATTCTGTGAGCCAATATACCAGTGGCGCTCCACAGTCCCGATGATGAGGTACGAAACGTGGTACTGCTGGAGTATTCGCAGTTTGTTTTGTTCATTGGGATCGTTGTACAGCGCACGAACATCGGCAGTACGGGTCACGATGCCCTCGGTTGGCCGTTGTTGCGTCAGGTGATTGTCCCAGCCCACGATTGTTGGCAGGCCAGTATTGATGGCGAAGCGCGAACCATTGCCGCGATAGGGGCCAATACTGGCTTCGGCGATGACTGGGGTGCCCACAAGTTGGGTGTTTAGCCACTTGATCGCTGCGTAATCATCGCGGAAGGAGAGTGGGCCGCCGCACTCAGTATTCGGGTACTCATTAGGTACCTGGGCGTATTCCATCCAGCGAAAGCCATTCAGGGTTGGCCCGAGTGCGGCAGGCTGCGGGAAGCGTACTTGCAGGCGGAGCGGGGTGGCAATAATCGGGTAGACCATTGAGGCGAGCAGCAGCAGTAGCAAGAGACCAGCGGTGACGATACGCAGACTGAGGGCGTTGAAACGACGGTCACGACGCCCCATCAACCCACGGAACGGGGCGATTGACCAGCGTGGGGCTTGCTCCCAGAGCCAGGCCAGGGCACCTACTCCGCCCAACGCAAAAAGCGTCCAACCTTGCATATAGAACTTGAAGACAGTGTTCATCCGCTCGAAGTCACTGTTTTGCAGGTTGTCAGCGATGTAGATGATTTCTGGGCCGAGCGTGACCCCTACTGCGGCGATGAGCAGGGCAATTGGTAACTGACGGCGGGGATCGCCCCAAAGCACCGCCCAAAGGGTCAGCAGCAGCGCGAGCAGACCAGCAAGGAGGGCGGGGGTCACGGTGCTGATGATTGTGCCAGGGGCCAGGGAGGGGCTTGACCCAAAGAAGCGGGTGTTTGCGGCAATCCAGGCCGTGATGTTGTTGGAGAAGAAGCCGATGAAGGTCGCAACGATTGCCAGTGATACCCCGCCAAGGATGATCGAGCGGCTGCGGTGCCGGGGCAGATAGAGCAGAAATCCAGCCAGAATGACGATGATGAGTATGGCGATAAAGAGGCCGAATTGATCGAGGTATTCTGCGATTGGTGTGGGGATGCGGGTACGCGCTACCTGGCTAAACAGTGCACGGAAGTGATTGAAGAAGGGGAGATAAAGCAGGTAGGCGAGTAACCCAGTCACCACGGTGCCGCCAACAGCGAAGGCGAGTTGGCGGACCAGCCGACTGGCCCGCAGTTGCTGGCTGCGCTGGCTCAGCGCGTGGAAAATCCCTGCCCCAGCAACGAGCAGGTAGGTTGGGACATCCCACGAGTTTGTGCAGGCCACTGCCCCTAATGTGACGGCCAGTACCACGAGGATGGGCGCTGCATCAGCGATGAAGGTTCGTATGGTTGTGTGCTGACGGCTCTGGCTTTGTTGCACCAGTGCCACCACCAGCCCAATGGCCAGGATAGTGCAAGGCAGGGCGATCAGGTGGGCGTGGAGGTCGGCATAGAGCAGGGTGAAGTAGGGGAACTCGGTGATCGCCCCATCGACAGTGCGGCTACCTGCCCAAACAAAGTTTCCGAAATCGAATGGCGGCCCGCCATCACGGAGGCGACCAATCACGCGCGCTGCGCCGTCCAGGTTGCCGATACCAACAAAGAGGAGTGTTCCGAGTACTCCGAATCCGGCGGTACGCCAGCGATGCGGTTGCCGCTGTACGAGGGCCGCCAAGGCACTCGCCGCACTGAACGCGCCCGACCCCAACAACCCACCGACCAGGGCCAGCCCCAGGTTGAATGCGATCTCAACGGGGATTCCCGTCAATTTGGCCAATACCCCAATCAGATACTGACCGTAATAGTAATAATTGATCGTGCCGTCGGCATACCAGGGATCATATGGGGGGAAGTTAACGCTGCGGAGAATAGCATTGAGATGAGCCAGTTCCATCGGTTTCTCGCCACCGTAGAAGCTGTGCCAGAGATCAGGATCGCGTACACGTAAGTACAGGAAGAACCCACCAACCAGCAGGAAGATTCCCTCAGCAAGAAGGATCATTGGTCGAGCATTGCGGAGCGTGGTGCGGTATCGCTCACGCCAGCGGTAGGCGGCGAGCAGGGCTAGCACTGCCGCCACCCCCAGCCCCAGCCAAAGATAGAGCAGGGTGAATTGCCCCAGGCGCAGGCTAGCCAGCAGCCAGATGGGGTAGGCCAGGAGCAGCCAGCCAACGAGTTTGCTGAAGCCCCAGCCCGCATCGGGCGCGCGCGCAAAGAGCCATAGGGTGAGCGGCTGCGCGAGTAAGCCGAGTAGTTCAACAGCCAACAGCCAGAGCAAGACTGCCACGACACTATTGCTCGCAAGGGCGCGGTTCCAGGCATAATCGGCCACTGCGGGCAATCGATCCACTAATTCAGTCAGCAGCAATGACTTTTGGGCCTCGCCCGTGGGGTAACGGGTTGGCGAGAGGGGTCGCTCCAGCGCCGGGGCAAAGAGCGCGTGCAGTTCGTCGCGACTCAGTTGTCGCTCCTTCTTAAAGATCAGGACACGCGGATGATCGTAGACCGTAAAGCTCTCATCCATGAAGCCATCATCAAACTGGAATGGGCCAAGACTGGGGAATGAGGTGCCATCATAGACCAGGGAATAGCCTAACCTGCCAGAGAACAGGAGCGCGAAGAACTGTTGCTGCACTGGTGAACGCCAGGGTGTATGGGGAATCGAACCATAGATGCGGTTTGTTGCCTCAATCAGATAATCCGTCTCTGCCAGTTTGCCAGCGAAATACTCAAAGGTGGCCTGGTTATTCGGTTGGCAATACTGCGCTGGTGGAATCTTCCCGTTCTGGCGGTCACAGGCCGGCGTGTCACTATAAAAATCATAAATTACCGTCTTGTAGCCATAAGCCCCACCGTTACGATTGGCATCAAGCGGCAGCGGGATCCCTCGATCCCAGTACTCTGCTGACAGCGCTGCTTCTGCCGGAATGTTGGCATAGATCCAGGCTGAAGCGGCGAGTTGCGTATGGGGGCGGCTATAGATCGCTGAAAAAGCCAGGGCGGTGAGGAAGGAGCTGATCAGGACGATTGAGGCTAGGGCGGTTGCCGCGATCGTTGTCCAGCGGGCGCGTGGCCGCAATTGGGTGGCCATGCGGTGGGCAAAGGCCCCGAGGTCGACGAGTAATTTGGCGGCAAAGGCACAGAGTACCGGGCTGATTGCCAGCAGGTAGCGAAGGAATTTCGCCTCGTTGAGGGCCAGCAAGAGGAGATAGGGCACCACCCAGGATAACAGCACCACTTCCACTGCACTGCGCTGGCGAATCGCGCGCCAGATAATCAGGGCGAACCCCGCTAGCGCAACGATCCCCAGAAGCGGGCCATATTCCCAGCCCAGCAGATTTTTTGCCTGATAGATCAGGGGTAAGGTACCGATATATTGGCGCGTATAGGGGACATCAATTTTGCCGCTGATAATGCCGCTTTGTTCGGCAATATCGCGAATATAGACCGTGGGATTGAGAATAGCATATGGCTCGAAAATCAAGAAGGCGATCCCGGCTGCCACAGCAGTCCAGAGCAGCGAACGAAGGAAGCGCGGCCAGACCGCCTGGGGACGCTGACTACCAGCACCCTGAAGGGCCGCGAACCACGCGGCGACAGCGAGTGGAAGCCCAATAATCACCACAGTGGCTTTGGTGGCGACGGCACAGCCAGCCAGGAAGCCAGCGAGGAGGAAGGCGTTGCGGGTACCACGGTGCGTGGCAACGAGCGCTGCCCAGAGCGTCGCCGTCACAAATGTTGCTGTCCAGGTATCCATCACAAAGAAGTGTGCGAGTTGGATGTGCATCGTGGCGACCGTCACGAACGCCGCCGTGAGCAGGCCAACCGTGGTACCCCAGGCGCGGCGGGCTAGCCCGAACGCCAGCAGAATTGTGACCAGATCTGCAAAAGCCGTTAGGGCGCGGCCAACCCGAAAGACTCGCCAGAAATCATTCCAGTTCTCCTGGGTGATTCCGCCCCAGATCCAGGCGACGAGATCCGTGACAAAGAGCGGCAGGCTGCCATAGGCAAACTGGCGCGGGCGTGGGTTGGGTGGGGGATTGGGCTGGGCGTAGACTGCCGGGTCAACTGACCGTGGATTCAGGGTGCTACGGTCGGGGTTGAGCAACTGGCCCAGATCAGGGGCATGGATCCGATTGGCAATGACATCGGTAATATGGAGTTCATCGGGATGCAGCAGATTGCCATCATCCCAGTTGAGTCCAGTAAAGCGAAAGTAGCCCCCAACCAGGAGCAGTATCCCTAGCACAATGATGGGCAGCAGCGAACGCCGGGCCGCAGGCGGGGGGGCCGGTGAATCCGCAACTGCTGGCTCTGGAGGAAGCAGTCCTTGCATCGTCATAGTGCTGATTTTAGCAAGCTGGTAGGGCTAACTACCAGTAAATCGATGGCAAGCCTGTATTTTCCGCTGAATTACCGTTGCGACAAAGCCGTTGCGAATATGCGATATTCTTGGCAGATACTACTCAACGATTGCAGCGTGGGCGATGGGCAGAGGAAAGAGGTGTGGAATGGCCTACCAGGTACTGATGAATTCGCCGCGAGTAGTGGGTAATGAGGAGTTTATTCGGGCGTTCTTGCAGGAGCGCGGCTGCGCTTTGATTGAACATGATCGTTCGCGGTTGCTGACGCCCGATGAAGTACGAACATTGATCGGCGATGCTGATGGGTATGTCACTGGACTGGAGCCAGTTGGGGCGGAAACATTTGCCAGTGCGCCGAAGTTGCGGGTCGTTAGCGCGCCTGGGGTGGGCTACGATCACATTGATGTTGAAGAAGCTACGAAACACGGGGTCGTCGTTTGCACCTGTGCGGGGGCGAATAATCGCGCCGTGGCCGAACTTGCCTTTGGGCTAATGCTCAATCTGGCGCGGCATATTCGGGCGCTGGACACCGCTGTGCGCGATGGCGAATGGCCGCGCTTGATTGGCCCAGAGTTGTGGGGGAAGACGATTGGGATCGTTGGCCTGGGTCGCGTTGGGAAAAGTACTGCGCTGATCGCTCGAGGTTTTGGGATGCGGGTGTTGGCGAATGATGTTCAGTGGGATATCCCTTTCGCCGATCAGAACGAGATTCACTATGTGCCACTGAAGCGGCTGCTGCAGGAAGCCGATTTTGTCTCGCTTCACTGCCCGTTGAATGACCAGACGCGCGGGTTGATTGATGAGCGGGCGATTGAACTGATGAAGCCAACTGCCTACCTGATCAATACTGCGCGGGGCCCGATTGTCAAAGAATCAGCGTTGGTAGGCGCATTGCGCGAGAAGATGATCGCTGGGGCAGGGTTGGATGTCTTTGAGGTAGAGCCGCACCCTGATAACCCCTACCGTGAATTGCCGAATGCATTGTTGGTGCCTCATCTGGGCGGTTCAACGTTCGAATCGAACGCCCGCTCGCTCGAACTGGCGATGCAAAATGTGACGCAGGTGCTGCATGGCCGCGAACCAATATTCCGGGTTAACTAAGGCCAATAGCGACACAATTGTAGTCAGCGGGTCAGCAAATATAGTACACTTGCGGTTCGGCAGACTGGCGTGACCAGTCGCTTTGTGGTGTTCAGCAACGGAGAATATAGGAACAATGGATGAGCGTGAGGTGGAGATCAGCGAAGCGTTGTTGCTGCGCCTGTTACATACCTTTCGGCGTGGACTCAAACCGCTGACCCTTGATGAGATCATTGCACTCCTCAAGAACGGCTAGTAGCCCGCTCAGCGCAGGTTGAGGTAGGGGTGAACTGGTGAACGTGGTATAGAAGGATGGACGGGTACGGATGCAGGCTACGCAGCCAACAGTAGAATTTACTGGATCAAGCGATGAGCAGAAACTTGCCAAGGAAGTCTTTGACGTGGCGCGGTTTCAAGGACGATTTTTCACGGCAAATGCGCCCATTTATCTCAAACGCGAGCAGCTGATTGGCTTTCTGGCGGCTCAGCGCAAAGGGGCTGCTGCGAAGCCAGAGGCTGTCGCGAAGTTGCTTGACGCCGCAATGGCGCAGAATGCGGCAATTTTTGGCCGGGAAGAGACTGATGATGGTGTCGTGACCTTTGTAACGACGCAGGCTGGTAGCCCCCCGGCGCAGGAACAGGCCGATACCCTCCATACGCTCGCGAAGCGGTTTATGGAACCCACGCCATTACCACCAGCGCCCGACGTTGAGGCAGAGCAGTCTGGCGCGTTGATCGCCACTGGCTGGGCTCAACGGCTCGACATTGCGGAAATGGCTGAAGAAGCTGAGATCGACAGTGTGGGCGAAGATCGGGTCGTCACTACGATAGCGACAAGTGCAGCCACTGAGGCTGCCGCGCCTGCGGTTGAGGATCAGGCTGCGGCAGAGCCAGTGGTAAGTGCGGTTGAGGTTGCGGCGGTAACTCCTGCGCCAGTGCAGCAGGTCGAGGCTGCCCCGACCGTTGCGTTGAGCGAACTGTCAGATGAGCAGCTACGCGAACTGGTCGTGAAACAACTCGATCTCGATGATCGCTTTGTGGCATTTGGCGAGCAGTATTTTGCCGAAGATATGGTGGATCGCTACAGTCGTGGTGATTTGCGCCGGATTCGCGAATATATCGCGGAGATGAACGAGCCACTGAGTGACGAACAGCTATTACAGTCACTCTTTAATCGGCGGGCCAATGACCCAACCTACGAGGCTGGTCTGTTCTCGATCAACTATCGGCTCTCACGGGAGAAGCGGGAGTTCGAATTCGTCGGTACCAAAGATTCGCGCCTCTGGTCGACTGTTGGCCTTGCCCCGCTTGGTACAACCCTGCGGAAGGCTAGTGAGCTTGGTAGTGACTACCGTTTTCTGTTGGACGAAGAGGCTGTTGTCCAGCCTGACCCTGCAATTCTCCACACGCTGACCTTCTATGAGTGGGCCTATGGGCTGTTGCCACTCGATGGCGAACTGCGCCACTTTTTCCCGGCGGCCTATCTCAGCGAGCAGAAAACGGCCACCCTACGCTTTGAGGTGCCGCAGTTGTATGCAACCTTCCTGGCTGAATTGCGCTATCCCACGGCAAACCGTGGGGGCTACCTTGTGGGGTTCGATGAGTTCTACCACGAGAATGTTGTACCAGGGGCGATCCTGACGATTGAGCGCACTGCGGATAATGACGGGGTATTCGTCATCCGTTACACCGCTCAGGCTGAGTATGAAGATCGGCTGTTGCAGATCGATGAACGGCGCAGCCGTTATGTCTTCAGACCCCAGATGGTGGCGCAAGATGTTGACGAAGCCTGGTTACTCACCGAGACTCGTTACCCGAACTTGAACAATGTCAAGCCACTTGACGAAAAAGAGCGGCGGCGGGTTGATACGGTGATTGGGGTGGCATTCGAGCGTGTAGCAGAAAATACTGGAACCAATGCTGCCCCGCGCTACTGGTCGACGCCAGAGGAATTGCTGCCCATTGTGAATATCGAACGCCCATTCACCTTACGGGCATTACAAGAGGCGTTGGAATCACCACAGCACAGTCAGTTTGAGTCAGACCCTGATACGCCAGGAGCGTTCTTCTATACGCCACCAGCCAAGGAAAAGGCGAGTGGCGGCAGTAAGAAACGTTCTGCCCGGGCCCGGGTTGACGAATTTGAGGACGAGGACGAAGAGTTCTAGCAACGCAAGGGCCAGCGGGAAACTCCGCTGGCCCTTGTCAATTATCAGCGCAAGGAATAACGAACCAATGGTAGATGAACACGACGAACAGCAATTCCTGATGCCCCTCTCCGTTGATGAGTTTCGTGAACGGTTGACGGCGCTTGAGGGCGAGGCAGCGGTTGATCCGACGATCTTTTCTGATCTGGATCGCGCTAAACTGGCCGTCCTTCGGCGTAGCTGGTTCCGCTTGCCGACTGCGGTGCGGCAGCAGCTGGTCACGGCAATGAATGAGTTGAGTGAGGAGCAGATCGCCGTTAATTTCTCTCGGGCGTTGAAGATCGCGCTGCACGACCAAGATCCCCAGGTTCGTGCTGCGGCGATCGCTGGGCTATGGGAAGATGACAGCGAGGAACTGCTTACCTATCTCCTGAACGATGCGATTCGGGATGATGATCTGGCGGTGCGTCAGGCGGCGGTACAGGCTCTGGCCCGATTCAGCCAACTGGATGCTGAGGAAGCGCTTGATCCCCGCTGGCATACACCACTGCGCGGGGCATTGCTCGATCTTGTGCAGGGCGATGATCCGCTGGAAATTCGGCGGCGAGCGTTAGAGGCAGTTGCGGTCTATGCTGGTGACCCCACCATCACCGCCGCAATTGACAAAGCCTATCAGGCCGAGGATGAGTTGCTGGGGGTGAGCGCGCTTTATGCGATGGGGCGCAACCTGGATGAGCGCTGGCTGCCGATCATCATCACCGAACTGGGCAGTCCCCTGCCCGCGATGCGCTATGAGGCGACGAAGGCGAGTGGTGAATATGGCGATCGGCGGGCGCTCCCGCAGTTGACCGAATTGCTCGGTGACGCTGATCGGGAAGTGCAGTTAGCAGCGATCGGGGCTATTGGCCGAATCGGTGGCAATTCTTCGCTCACGATCCTCAAACGCCTTGCTGGCTCGGACGATGAAGCGATTCGCGAGGCCGCCGAAGAAGCGATTGACGAAGCCTCATTTGTGAGCAATCCGATTGGCATTGGCGGGCGGTTCGACCCTGGCGAGAACTGACATCGCGCTGCTTGGATCCAGAGCCAGGAATCAATTAATATTGCGGACAATGTGCGCTGGCCTGGTGTTGATCGGCTAGCATGGAGCAAGCACTGCACTGTTGCAGTGTTACGTGAGAAGGGGAAATCATGGCCGCAGGATCAGCAGTCGAATCATTACTGAGTGTGCGGGGCAAGAGTGCGAACGAGGCACGCCCAATGACCTCTGGTTCGGGCGTTATTTCGTTCACCTCTGGTTTCCCAGATCCCGCCAAGCTACCACTGGAAGGAATCGCCGAGGCGACCGAGCGCACGATGTCAACGCACGGGCAATGGCCGCTGCAATATGGCCCGGTGAAAGGCTATGATGGCCTGATCACCCTGCTGGTTGAGAAGATGCGGAAGAATCAGGGAATCGATTGTGGCAAAGAGAACCTGATCCTGACTTCTGGTGGCTCCCAGGCACTCGCCCTGCTGCTCGATCTCTTCGTTGATCCAGGCGACACGATCCTGACGGAGATGCCCACCTGGAGTGGTGCAGTGCGGGCGTTCAAGAATGTCAACGCGAAGGTCGAAGGGATTCCGCTTGACGACGACGGTGTGCAGGTTGACGTGTTAGAGCAGAAACTGCAGTCGTTGCGGCAGCAAGGAATCAGCCCTAAGGTCTTCTACATGATCCCCACCTTCCAGAATCCTGGTGGGATGACTACCACCCGCGAACGCCGCGAAAAGATTGTGGCGCTGGCGAAGGAATACAACTTTGTTGTTCTGGAAGACGATGCCTACTATGACCTGCGCTTTGAAGGCGAACCAGTGACGACCCTCTATGAATTGGCTGGTGGGGAGAATGTCCTCTACTTTGGTACCTTCTCCAAGATTTTGGCAGCGGGGATGCGCCTTGGGTGGATCGTTGGCGCACCCGAACTGATTACCCGCCTGGGGATCTTGAAGGTCGATGGCAGCACCAATCCGTTCGCCGCCCATGTCGCCTACGAATATTGCAAAGATGGTGTATTGGAGCAGCGGATCGACGATCTGATCACGCTCTATCGTGACCGCCGCAACCTGATGATCGGCGAGTTGAATGAACGAATGCCAGAAGGCGTGACCTGGCGCGTGCCAGAAGGCGGCTTTTTCATCTGGCTCGAATTGCCAGAGGCCCTGGATTCGACGAAGCTGCTGGCACAGTGCAAAGAACGCGGCGTTGAGTTCCTCGCTGGCACGGCTTGTTTCCCAAATGGTGAAGGGAAACGGCAGATTCGCCTTTCGTTCAGCTATGTCACGAACGACGAGATGGTTCAGGGCTTGCAGATCCTCTGCGAAACGATTGCAGAAGCCGCCCAGCAATAATTCTCACAGGCGAGTGGTGGGCATAGCGACGGCTATGCCCACCACTCTTTTGTTGTCCCGGTGTGAGCGAGAGTGGTATTGTTCTCCTATTCAGCGATCGCGATGGTGCAGGAGTAAAAACGGTTGACGGCGACAATTCGTGCTTTGCTGGCTGGCGCACCAGCCCTAGCCCCCCTGGCCAAAGCCACTGGCAAGCTCGATATTCTGATTACTGGTCTGGCCTACGATTCACGACAGGTAACCCCTGGCACCCTCTTTGTTGCCTGGAGAGGCGCAGCGTTTGATGGGCATCGGTTTATTCACGATGCCTTGCAGCGGGGTGCGGTGGCAATACTGGCGGAAGAGCCAGTACCTGACCCGCGGGCGCAGGCGGTGATTGTGGTGCCAGATAGCCGGGCAGCCTTAGCGCAGCTGGCGGCGGCCTTTTATGGTGACCCCTCGCTGCACCTTGGCTTGATTGGGGTGACGGGCACAAAGGGGAAGACCACCACCAGTTTTCTGCTCGAAGCGTTACTCAGTCAGCAGTGCCAAACGGGCCTGATTGGGACAGTTGACCTGAAAGTAGGGCCACGCCGCTGGCGGAACCCGATCCACCAGACCACGCCTGAATCGCTTGATGTACAGCGACTCTTGCACGAGATGGTTGCTGCACAGGTTGATTGGGGGGTGGTGGAAACCTCGTCACACGCACTGGTTACCCACCGTGTCGACCGCTGTGCCTATGATATTGCCGTCATGACCAACGTGACCCATGAACACCTCGACTTTCATGGCACGTTTGAAGAGTATCTGGCGGCAAAGGTCACGCTATTCGAGCGCCTTGCGACGACTGCTGAGAAGCCACTGCACGCTGCCGAGCGCGGGGTCATTATTAATGTTGACGATCCTGCTGCCACTGCCTTTCGCGGGCGCGCCACTGGGGTGCGCGAATTGACCTATGGGCTCACCAATCCTGCTGATCTGCGGGCAACCACGGTGGCGTCCGATGCTCAGGGGCTCCGCTTCACCTTGCAATCCCCCTGGGGTGAGCAGCCAATGATGACGCCAATGCTGGGGCGCTTTAATCTCTACAATGCGCTGGCTGCCGCTGGGGCCGCGTTGTTGGCCGGAGTTTCGCTCGACGCAATTGCTGCCGGGATGGCTGGATTTGGTGGGGTGCCTGGGCGGGTAGAACGCATTGAAGTAGGGCAGCCGTTCCTGGTTGTGGTGGATTTCGCGCACAATGCTGATTCGCTTGAACAAATCCTCCTGCTCCTGCGGCAAATTACGCCGGGGCAGGTGATCGCGCTCTTTGGCAGTGCTGGCGAACGGGATGTCGCCAAGCGCGAGATGATGGGGGCGGTCTGTGCGCGCCTTGCCGACCGGGCTATTTTCACTGATGAAGACCCGCGCAGCGAAGCACCTGCGGCGATTTTGCAGGAGATTGCCGCTGGCACGGCTGCCGCAGGCTGGCAGGAGGGCCGCGAATACGCTTGTATCGCCGATCGGTCTACCGCCATTGCCCGCGCGATGGAAATCGCGCAACCGGGGGATGCGGTGTTACTGGCAGGGAAAGGCCACGAAAACACCATTATCTATGCCGACCGCGTGATCCCCTGGGACGAAGCGGCAGAGGCTCGCCGTGCGCTGGCTGCCCTTGGTTATGGAGTGCAGCCACGATGAGCAGGCGGCGGCGCGTAAACAGTGCTTCGCGATTAGTAGTGGTGGTGCGATGGTGGCTGGCAGCCCTCTTGCTGGGGGTAGTTTTGGTGGCGTGTGGGCCAGAAGCACCAGCACCAACCGCGACGCCCGTCCCCTCGGATGATCCTGGTACGCCAGTTGTTGCGCCGCCAGCGAAGGTACCAGGGCAACCCGCAGGGAAGCTGCTATTTGTGCGTGGTGGCAACCTCTGGCAGTGGCAAAACGGCCAGGAAACGCAACTTACCGAAACGTGCGGGTGCAAGCAACCACGCTGGTCACCCACGGGCGATGCCCTCCTCTATATCAAAGTGGGTGAGAGTTTTGCTGATCTCTATTGGGCTGACGCGAATGGCCAAAACTCACGCCAGTTGACCCATAATCAGGCGCAGAACCTGCAATTGGAAACAAAGGAGTATATTGCCAACAGCTTGATGATCAGCGGCCTTACCTGGGCGCGCACATCCAATAACACTGAGCGGGTAATTTATAGTAATGATCAAGACGGTGGATTCCAACTCCATGTGATGAATGGCTTGGCGAGTCAGGCAGTGACCGTCAATGCTGTCAAGCCATTGGGTGTAGGCAGTGAAGGGGCAGCCTTATCGCCAGATGGCAATACCGTTGCTTTTGTACACGAACTAATTGATGCGCAAACGGGAAATCGCGCAACCCAAATCTTTCTGGCTGATCTCAACGCTGGAACCTATCGCGCCCTGACGAATGAGCCCGGTGGTGCGTATGACCCTGCCTGGTCGCCAGATGGTCAGTGGCTCACCTATGCGGTGCGGCAGACAAAAGGGTCAGAGACGAATCTCTGGCTGATTCATCCTGATGGGACGGGCCGCCAACGGTTGACTGAAGGTGAAAAAGATCGCGGGGCTGCCTGGTCGCCAGATGGGGATCAACTGGCGTTTGTGCGGCAGTCCGATAATGGTTTTGCGTTGTTCTTTGTCGATCTGAAGCTCGCTGACGGCAAGATCACGGCGGGGAAGCCGATCCGTATTGGGAATTTCAACGATGTTGATCCTGCGTCTGGGGTTAGTTGGGCGCGGTGATCTGCCGTCTGGTGTCGTGGTTGACAGCCCGATCAGCCGCAACGTATACTTCTGTTTGCGCTTGACGGAAAGTTAAGCGCAAATATTTGTGGGGGTGTAGCTCAGCTGGGAGAGCGCTACAATCGCACTGTAGAGGTCAGGGGTTCGAATCCCCTCACCTCCACCACGAAGCAGTGGAGCGGGCTAACAGTAGCCCGCTCCACTGCTTTTCTCGCTTGGTTGTGGCTGCCCTATGGCTTGACCGTAGTGTATTGGGCAGGGACAAAGCCCTCGGTACCATCAGGGGTGCGGACGTGTCGCCAGACCACGCCGTTCTGAGTTTGCTCTGGGCCAATTTCGATTAGCACTGTTTGCTCCGCCCAGGCAGCCAGGCGCTGGCCGTTCGCTGGTGAGCGGCGCAAGAAGACCCCATCGCCGCCAGTATTGGCAACGACAAACGAGCGTGCAGTGGGTGGGGTAACAGTGGCAGTTGGGACGAGTGTTGCCGGTGCTGGCAACACCAATGGCGTGGTGGGCGTCGTTACTGCCTCGCTGCTTGCTGCGGCACTCTCGCGGGCCAGTGGGCTATAGCTGCTTTGACCGAAGGCAAAGATCAGCAGTGCGCTGAGTCCAGCAATTGCCAGCACGATGGTGCTGTAAAAGCGATCATAGCGTGGCGCTGCGGCGAGCGTAGCAGGTAGTGGTGATTCCCAGGTTGTCTCGTGCTGTAATGGTTGATGTGGTGCTGGTTCAGGCGCAATAACCAGATCAACTGGCTCAGCCTGGTCGAGTGGTTCAGTTGCTCGTCGCTCCAGCAGTTGGGTACCGCGCTGGGTCAGGTACATTCCCCAGTAGCCGCGCTTGGTGAGATAGATGAATTTGCCCTGCGCCAATCCCGTGAGAATGCGCAACATCTCGCCACGGCAGGGGTGATTGACCCACGAATGCCGTGGCAGGTTCGGTGGCACTGCCCCACAGGCTTCAGCCACGCTGAACTCATCGACTTCGTGCTGATCTTCACCAGCCAGATCCGCAATAATCTGTAGAATACGCTCATGTTGCACGTTCATACGATACCTCGTGCGTTGCAATTAGTGCTCAATTTATGGCGGTTATTCACCTATTGTGGACTGCATCCCCATTGTGTACGTACATTCTAAAACCTTTGTGCCGTTCTGACAAGTAGGCAAGGCGAGATCGGGGGTAATTGGTTTATCGTGAGTTAGGAGTTTTGGGGCATTGTGCTTTGGCTTGCGGTCATTATGATCTATGGTTGGGAGAGTAGGGGAGCGGACAAAGAGGCTGGGCCAGCGCAGATTTGACTGCGCTGGCCCAGCCTCTTTGATAAGCATACGCGCGTGAGAACGGTCTATTGCTGGGGAGCCAGGGCAGGGCCAACTGCCTTGGCTGTAATCGCGAAATGTGAGCCATGCCAGGTGACCTGACCATCACGCACTACCAGTACCTGCGGTGACTCGTGGCGTACGCCAGTGCGCTCCTCGATCAGGTGTGAGAGTTCCTGTCCAGCAGTGACATCGACCAGCGCGACTTTGGCGCGCGCGGTAGGATCAAGCTGCGACATTTCTTTATAGGCATGACCGCTAATTGGACACCACCGATCATGCAGAAAAAGTGCGGTTGGTGCCTGATACGAGCGTTGAAAGAGCGCTTCAAGCTCGTTATCGGATTGTAGAGCGGAAAAGTTAACCTCATCTTTTGCCATGATCCCCCTCCTGGTACAACGTGAATGGACGCAGGAACCTGACTACCTGCGCGTTGATTTCCAGGAGAAGTATACGGCGTTTGGGTAAATTGCGGAGCAGGTATATCCTCAGGTGCGCCAACGGGCGGCCCAATAATCCTCTGGATGTGGCAGTGGTTCCGCTGGTGGTTTGGTTGCTTCCCAGTATTCGATTGCTACTTGTAATGCCTCGGTCAGGAGCGGTGCTGCTGGGTGTGCTGCAGGCAGATCGGCGAGCAAGCGTTGCAACTGCTGCACTACAGCCAGGGCCCGTTGCTCTGGTGCTGTTTCGGCCTCAGCCACCGCTGCTTACTCCTTTACCTTAGCCAAGCAACAATTTGCTGAAGCCAAGCAGAATAAATAGGCAGCCCATCAGCAAGATGAACGACCGCAGCGCAATACTCACCCGGCGGTCGGTTGGCACTGACCATTCTTCTTTACAGAAGGAGAGCCAACCCTGCGTGAGGAGATGGCTACTGAGTACGAGGGCAACCCCAATCGCAAAACCAACACCGGCGCGAATCAGCGTATCCATTACGCTTCCTTTCTGGTGTAGGGTTGGCAGGCCCAGCACCATTGCCGCTTCAGTATTAAATGGCCCGGTCGCGCCCTAGCACGCCGGGCCACTGCGAGTCACCATCCTCTCCCTGCTACTAAGGGTAAGGTGGTCTGACTTGTGATTCAAGGGACAACTTGTCAAGGGCTGGCTATGAGCGGTAGTGCGACTATGGAGCGCTTTATACCCTGGAACCACTGGCATCGATCGAGCCACGCCTGCCTGGAAGTGAAAGGCGTGGCAAGATCGGATATTTAGAGGAATAGGCGGCCAGCTATGAGCTGGGCAGCGTTCAGGCGCGCACTTGATGACGTGGCCATACTACTCGTCCAACGAGCAGCACTAACTCGAAGAGAAGATAGAGTGGCACGAAGACGTAGCCTAGGGTGATGGGATCGGGTGTAGGCGTAATCAGTGCCGCCGCACCCAGCAGCCCGATGAGCCCGACCTTCCGAATAGTAGCTAATCGCGAGGTTGGGATAAGGGTGATCGCGAGTGCCACCATTGTGAGCAGCAGCAATTCGGGCACTCCGACGCGTGGCCCCGCTAGGCTGGGGTCGTATCCAGCGAAGAATGGCGCAAACGGGAGTTGGAAAGACATTGGTCTACCTCCTATGCTGGTAGCTCTACACAGATCTGTGCGCGTAAGCTGCCAATCCTACGAATGTAGGACGCCTTCTGCACGCCGAATGTTCCCGCCATCGCCTCTGGCAAATTTGCTGAAAAAGAATTGGCGGTCAATTATATGATGGGTAACTCTTGGCCTTATCGAAGCACTATCTGCTTGTAAGACTGGCCCAGTTGTGAAGGACTTGTTTTCTTGCGTAATCCCTAGAAGGCGACTACGGCAGCTTGACGCCCCAGGCCCACCAACCCGCCCCCCACCAGTTGGTCAGAGGGGTGCCGGCTTCATCAAAACGTCGCCAAAGGTCGCCGCCAGCGCGCAGCGCCGCCACGTAGGGGCGCTCGATGGCGGTGGGTAGCGTCAGGACGGGAACGGGGCGATTGCCCCGGATGACGATCCCGCGCAGCCCAGCATCGGCCATGTACTGCCGATAGCGTTCCAGCGGGTAGTTGTTCTCGTAGAAGTCAGGCTTAAAGAGGCGGCCCGCTTCGTAGAGGCCGCGCTTGGGGTCGCCCTGAGCGCCGTAGTAGGCGAGGCGGACACCTGCGTTGAAGACAGTGCCAACCGTTTGCACCGAGAACCGCTCTGGCACAATATCCGCGAAGAACATCCCGCCAGGGCGGATGACCCGCACCATCTCGGCAATCACCTTCTCGACATCAACAAAATGTTCCAGCAGGCCGAAGCTGGTGAGTATATCGAAGTGGTTATCGGGGAAAGGTAGACTATACACGTTCCCCAGCGTATAGGTGGCCTGCAGGCCCCGGCGCTCGAAGCGGCGGCGGGCGACGTGGAGGGCGGCGGGTGAGGCGTCGAGCAAGGTGCAGGCGTAGCCCTGAGCAGCCATCGCCGCTGAGACTTCGGCGCTACCACAGCCACATTCAAGCATCGTCGCTGGGGGTGGGGGGAGGATGGTGTTTAGGGCAGTGATCTTGTGTTCAGCGAATAATTGCTCCTGTGGGCCAAACTCTGGTTCAGCCTCGGCTGCAAGCATCTCCTCCCACTGTCGCTCAAAAACAGGCAGTGAGCCACGCTGATCACCGTGTACCGTATAGCCAAGGCCATGTGATCGTGTGGTTGCACTGGTTTCCGATTTCTCCGCGCCCAAAATATCCACCCTCATTCACTGTGCTGTTAGCGACCTACCTGGTTCTATCACTGGTGTCAGAGTATAGTCGTCGCTGGCAAAGTGAGACAAGGCTGGGGGAGCCAGCGCGGTATGGATGTTACAATCGCGTACAACCATGCCGGAGGCCAGACGTTGCAGAACTAGCTGGGCCTGGAGGCTTAGTGATCTTCTATTGGAATATGGCTGCGATCGGCTTGTAGTAGAGTGTAGTGAGGAGTGCATGCGGCGTTACCTACAGCTTCCGTATATTGTGTTGGCAATCGCCGTACTGTTCTTTAGTGGGGCGATTCTCTTTGCCTTGCGGCAGCGCACTGCCTCGCCAGCGCCCCCAACAACCACCATTGCCGCTGTCACTGTGACGCGCTCAGCGGTTGCCTCAGGTGGGACTACAGCGCGTGAACAGGCTACGCCAGTAAGCGTAGGCACGCCACCGAGTGTGGCAGCAGGGAGCCCTGTCAATCGTTCCGGCAGTGCTACTCCTGGGCAAGTGGGCGGTACGCCATCACGCGTGGTCGCGATTGCGACGCCACCCACGAATACCCCTACAGCGGTGCCACCCACCAGTACGCCGCTGCCGCCCACCGCAACCCCCACACCGGCACCGCCGCCACTGGCGATTACCCCGCTGGGGGTGGAACGGGTTGGCTATGGCTTCAATGTCTTTCTGATCGGGAATAGTAGTGGGGCAAATTTTAATGCCCGCACAATCGGGAAAGTCCAAGAGGCTGGCTTTGGTTGGGTGCGGATTCAATTGCAGTGGCAGGAACTCGAACCATCACCAGGGAATTACAACACTGCGCCCTACGATACGATGATTCGTGCGGCGGCGAATGGCGGGGCGAATGTGCTGGTGAGCGTGGTGAAAGCGCCCGCCTGGGCTGCCCCTTCACGCCCCGGTGCCTTGCCAGAGAATACCGCGGCGTTTGGGCGCACGATGCGCTATCTGGCCGCCCGCTATGCGGGGCAGGTGCAGGCATGGGAGATCTGGAATGAACAGAACCTTGCTGGCGAAGTTGGGGGCCATGTTGAAGTGGCTCCGTATGTGGAAACCCTGAAAGCTGGTTACAATGGGGTGAAAGCAGCGAATCCAGAGGCGATTGTCTTGTTCGGCGGCCTGACCCCCACTGGGGCATCGGACCCAGCCATCGCGATCAATGATGTCGATTATCTCCGCGCTTTCTATGCCTACAATGATGGCGAAGGGCGCAATTATTTTGATGTACTCGGGGCGCATCCCGGCAGTGCGGCGAATCCGCCCGATACCAAATTCCCTGAGCAACCAGGCAATGGGAACTGCCCGCCACAATATGCCAGCCAACAAGGGAACTGCTGGAAGAATGCGCCTGATTTCTATTTCCGGCGGATTGAAGACCAGCGCGCAGTGATGGTGGAGTTTGGTGACGCTGTGAAACAGGTTTGGCTAACTGAGTTTGGCTGGGATTCCTGTGTTGGGCTACCTGCCCCAGCGGGCTATGAGTATTGCGCCCTGACGAACGAGGAAGCGCAGGCGGCGTATCTTGCCCGTGCCGTGGAGATCGCCCGCGACGCGTGGCCCTGGCTGGGGGCATTGTTTGTCTGGAACCTGAACTATGCCGCTACGCCCAATATTCAGCCCACGGATGAAAAGTATGCCTGGTCGGTCTTGCGAAATGATTGGAGCCATCGCCCAGCATTTGAGGCCTTGAAAGCATTGCCGAAGTAGACCCGCAGATCTGTACGAATGGACAGCCCTCCCGCTGGCTATTTCTCCACTGCAAAAGGGTTCGCGTCGGACTGTGAAAGTGCTACACTTTGCAGGCACTTTCTTGTGGTGAGGCTGTTGTTTGCACCGCAGACCATTCACTGCCGATAGCCCAGGAGTTGCTAGGAGGCACGATTGAAAATCATCCTGCGGATTCTCAGTTATCTGAAACCCCATTGGCGGCGGTTGGTCATTGCCTATGTAGCGTTGTTTACTGCGTTGGGCCTCCAACTCTATATCCCCACGTTGCTGGCTCAGGTAATTGATACTGGCCTAGCTGGAAATAATCTGCGCTTCCTGATCGATGCCGCACTGATTATTGTGGGGCTATCGTTGTTGCAGGGGATCTTTACGTTCCTGCGCTCCTATCTCTTTCAGTATCTGGCCGAACAGGTTGGCTACGATCTGCGCAATGAACTCTATGCCAAACTGCAAAGTTTGCCCTTTGCCTATTACGACACCGCGCAGACTGGCCAGTTAATGTCCCGCGTCACTGATGACGTCAACAATATTCGCGGGATGTTGATGATGAGCCTGCGGGCGTTGGTGCTGGCTGCGGGGATGTTGATTGTCGTCGCGGTTATCTTGATCAGCTACAACTGGCAACTCGCGCTTGTTTCGCTGGCCTCGATGCCGATATTAGTCTGGTGGTCCCTGAAGTTTGGGGTGACGGTGCGGCCAATGTTCGCCGCTGTGCAGCAGCAATTCGGCGTGATGACCTCCGTTTTGCAGGAGAATGTGGCAGGGGCCAGGGTCGTGCGGGCTTTTGCCCAGGAAGCCCGCGAGAACGCCCGATTTGAGGAAGAACTGCAAACGCTGTTCGAGAAGAATATGCGGGCGGCCAAGCTCTGGTCGTTCTTCTTCCCTTCGATTCTCTTTCTCTCAGGGCTTAGCTTAGGGGCGATTCTCTGGCTGGGTGGCTATCAGGTCATTACTGGCGCAATTACGATCGGGACGTTGGTCGCCTTCAATCGCTACGTGACGCTGATGTCAGAGCCACTGCGCTGGATTGGGTTCATTGTCAATCGAATTGCGCGGGCGATTGCTTCGGGCGGGCGGATCTTTGAGATTCTCGATACGAAGCCAGCGATTCAGGAACCAGCGCACGCGGTACGCCTCCAGCATATTCGCGGCGAAGTGCGGTTTGAGGATGTGTCATTCCGGTATTCCGGCGCGAAGCGCGATGCGCTGCACGAGGTATCGTTTACCGCGAAGCCCGGGGAAACGATTGCCCTCCTTGGCCCTACTGGTGCAGGCAAAAGTACGATTATCAATCTGCTACCGCGTTTCTACGATGTCACCAGCGGGCGGATTCTGGTTGATGGCCATGATCTGCGTGAAGTGTCGTTGATGGATCTGCGCTCGCAGATCGGCACGGTGCTGCAGGAGACATTTCTGTTTTCGGTCAGTGTTGGCGAGAACATCGCGTATGGCCGCCAGGGGGCTACTCAGGAGCAGATTGAAGCGGCGGCCCGCGCTGCCCGTGCCCATGACTTTATCATGGAGTTGCCCGATGGCTATGATACACGGCTTGGTGAGCGGGGGGTCAATTTATCGGGCGGCCAGAAGCAGCGCTTGGCGATTGCCCGCGCACTCTTGCTCGATCCCAAGATCCTGATTCTTGACGATGCGACATCCAGTGTTGATAGCGAAACTGAGCATCTGATTCAACAGGCGCTACACACCTTGATGGAAGGCCGCACGTCATTTGTGATTGCCCAGCGGCTCACCACCATCAAAGAGGCCGATCAGGTTTTGGTGCTGCAAGACGGGCAGATCGTTGAACGCGGCACCCATATTCAACTCTTGCAAAATGGCGGCTATTACGCCGAGATCTACGACCTGCAATTGCGCGATCAGGAAGATGTGATGCGCGATTCGCTGTCGGCTGATGACTAATCCGATGAAGAACACCACCCAGACCAGTAGGGCCTTGCTCAACGGCGAGCAATCTGCCGCGAGACGAGACTGGAGTACGCTGCCATGATGATGCACAACGTTGATCCCGATGATCTCTTAGGGAAGGCGTATGACTCGCGGATTGCCAGCCGCTTAGCGCGATTTGTGCTGCCCTATCGTCTACAGACGATTGGCGTTGTCGTCCTGATGGTGATCTCCGCCGTCAGTGATCTTTTGCTGCCCAAACTCTTTAGCCTGGGTATTGATGAAGTGACGCTGCACAAGCGAGTTAGCACCCTCAATACACTCGGTATTGCCTTCATGATCTGTCTGGTGGTCCGTTTTGCTGCACAATGGGGTGAGTTCTACTTTACCTCCTGGTTAGGGAATCGGGTTGTCTTTGATCTGCGAAAAACGATGTTCCGCCATCTCCAAACTCTGAGTATGTCGTATATCGATAAGCGTGGGGTCGGGTCGATTATGACCCGTATCCAGAACGATGTCGGCGTGATCAACGAGTTCTTTGCCGATGGGATCGCGGGCATTATCGCGAATATGCTGATCCTGGTCGGAATCGTTGTGTTGATGTTCACGACCAACTGGCATTTGGCGTTGTTGGCCTTCCTGGTCCTGCCGATTATGGGGTTGATCATGGCCCGGTGGCGGAAGCTGGCGGTCAGTACCTATCGGGCGACGCGTCGGACGATTGGGATTGTCAATGCGAACCTGGCCGAGAGTATTGCGGGGATGCGGGTGGTGCAATCATTCACCCGCGAAGAACCGAATATGCAGCACTTCGAGGGCCTCAACCGCGATAACTTTGAAACCAATCGTAATGCGGCGCGGCTCTCCTCATTCCTTTTCCCGATGGTATCGCTGATCGGGGCGACGGCAACGGCGGTGGTGCTGGTGATTGGTGGGCGGTTGGTTTTCGATACATCGCTGACGATTGGCGAGTTGGTGCTCTTTATCGCGCTGATCGACCGTTTCTTTGAGCCAATTCGTGACCTTAGTCAACAGTACACCGTGTTGCAGGCAACGATGGCTGCTGGTGAGCGGATCTTTGAGGTGCTGGATGTCCAACCAGACGTAAAAGATGCACCAGATGCGATGATTCTCCCTCCGATTGTTGGCAAAGTGGACTTCAACAAGATGACGTTTGGCTATGGCAATCGCGAGATTTTGCACGGAATCGATCTGCACGTGCAGCCAGGGGAGACGGTTGCCTTTGTGGGGGAGACTGGCGCGGGCAAGAGTTCGATGATCAATCTGGTGATGCGCTTCTACGATGTTTGGGATGGTTCCCTGACGATTGATGACCATGATGTGCGCGGGGTTACGCAAGAGTCACTGCGGTCGCAGTTGGGGATTGTGTTGCAGGATACGTTCCTCTTTGGCGGCACGGTGCGCGACAACATTCGGTTTGGGCGTCCAGATGCTACCGATGCAGAGATCGAACAGGCTGCCAAAGAGGTTGGGGCGCATGATTTTATTAGCAAGCTTTCAGAAGGCTATGAGACCGAGGTTCACGAGCGCGGGGTTAGTCTCTCCGTGGGGCAGCGCCAGTTGCTCTCGTTTGCGCGGGCCTTGCTCGCCGACCCACGTATTCTCATTCTGGATGAGGCGACGAGCAGTATTGATACCCAAACCGAACGCATTATTCAGGATGCCTTGCATCGACTGCTGCAAGGGCGAACCTCATTCGTGATTGCCCATCGCCTCTCCACGATTCGCGAGGCAGATAAGGTGGTGGTCATGCAGCACGGCGAGGTCATCGAACTTGGTACACACGATGAATTGCTGGAACAGCGCGGTTACTACTACAAACTCTACAGTATGCAGTGGCGCAATGAGGAAGCTGCCGACTGAGTGCTACCTAGCCACTGTTCTTGGGCGAGCGCATTGCCGACGCTCTTAGATCCCCAGGGCCAGTTGTCTGGCGCTTGGTTGCCAGCGAATCGCCGTGCCTTGTGGTGGCAAGACCTGTACCGTGTGGGCAGCATCACGCCAGCCATGTGCGTGGAGCGTTTGGCGCACAGTGCCAGCAGCCAGTTGTACCCGGTTGTTGGTGCGTGAGAGATGTGCTAGCCAGATTTCGCGGCCAGCATCAGGCAAAATCTGGCAAAGCAACGCTGCACAGGCGGCATTGGAAAGGTGGCCCTTCGGGCCAGATACCCGCCGTTTCAGGTGCCAGGGGTAGGGCCCGTTCCAGAGTTGCTGTTCGTCGTGGTTCGCCTCAATAATGATCAGGTCGGCGCGGGAGAGCGGCTCGTGTAAATGATCCTCGGCCACACCCAGATCAGTGAAGACCGCCACTTCGCGCCCGCCAGCCGTGATCAGGTATCCACAAACTTCTGCCCCATCGTGCGAGACTGGAAATGATGTTACCTCAAACTGACCGATGGTGCGGGTGCTACCAACTGGTTGTTCCACCACCGGGCGCTGGGCGAAGATCGGGATGCCACTTATAGAGGGGTTGGCCTGTCTCGTCCCCGGTGTCATATAGAAGGGGGTTTCGGCATGGCGCGGGATTACGTTGATGCCGCCAATGTGGTCGCTATGTTCGTGGGTGATCAATACTGCGGTGATCTCAGCGGGGGCGACCTGGGCTTCGCGCAGTAACGTTGCGAGTTTGCGCGGGGCCAGGCCGCAGTCAACCAACAGCGTATCCCCTTGATGCTGAATGACGATGGCGTTGCCGCTGCTGCCGCTGGCTAGGCTGGTAACTTGCACTTACACCCTCACTGATGGTCATCGACTTGCGGGTAGTTCAACGAAGCTGACCCGTACGTGCAGTAACTATCATAGTAGCATCCAGGCAGTATTGGCAACAAGGAAAGGCGGGGTGATTCGGGTCTTGATGGAGTGAACAGCCCGTTATTGACGCTTTTTTGTCTGTGCGCCCGTATCTATACAATGGAAGAATTAATGAAGGAGCGCAAGTGACGGGGGCTTGCGAGGGTATCGTAGGAGAGGGAATGTGCGCCGAGCGGGAATAGTTATTGCGGGCATCCTGGTGGCGATCATCGCCTTTCTGATTTTGACTGCAAGTTTCTGGGTAAACTGGCTCTGGTTTGGTTCAATTGGCTTACAGTCAGTTTTGTGGACGCGCTATCTCGCCCAGTGGGCCTTATTCCTGGGCGGGGCACTGCTTGCCGGAATATTCTTTGGGATTAACTTGCGGCATGCTGGCCGCCATCTCGCCAATACTGGGGTGACGGTGCAGGGGCAACAAGTCACTCTGCGGCCTCGGCTGATCGGTCTGGCCTCACTCGCTGGGGCAGTGGTCATTGGTTTCCTCTTTGGTTCGGCAGCAGCAGCGAATTGGGAATTGATTCTGCGCTTTCTCAATCGCACTAACTTTGGGATCACCGAGCCAGTCTATGATCGTGATGCAGCGTTCTACGTCTTTACCTTGCCGTTACTTGATGCGTTGCGGTCGTGGTTGCTCTGGCTGTTACTCTTTACCCTGGCAGCAGTGGCTGGGATCGCCTTCTTGCGCTATACCAGCGCGATGACCCAACGCCAGTTTCACCTCCCCCATGATGTACGCGGCCACCTTTCATTGCTGGGTGCCCTGATCCTGGGCCTGTTCTCCTTTAGCTATTGGCTGGCGAATTTTGAGTTGCTCTACTCGGAACGGGGCTTTGTCTCTGGAGCTGGGCGCACCGATCTCTTTGCCCAACGGCCAGCCAACTACATCCTGATGGCGATTTCTGCCGTTGCCGCATTGCTGCTCCTGTGGAATATCTTTGCGCGGCGGTTGCGTCCACTGCTGGTTACGGTGGGGGTCTGGGGTGTCGCTGCCGTTGTGGTTGGGGTGTTGTTCCCAGCGGCCTACCAAAGTTTCTTTGTCCGACCGAGTGAGTTTCGGCAGGAACGCCCATATATCGAGAACAATATACGCTTGACACGACAAGCGTATGGGTTAGATCAGATTCAGACGGGGCAACTGAAGGGTGATGCGCCATTTGATGCAGCGATGATGGCTGCGAATACTGTGGCGATCAACGATATTCGCCTCTGGGACTATCGCCCACTCTTGACGACCTATCGCCAGATTCAGCGATTTGGGCAGTTCTACGATTTCAAAGATGTTGACGTTGATCGATACAAACTCGAAGCCAATCATTCAACGCAAATGATGTTGTCGGCGCGAGAACTGGATCTGGCGCAACTCGATCAACGGGCGCAGACATGGCAAAACCGCCACCTGGTCTATACTCACGGCTATGGTGTGGTTGCCAACCCCGCCAGTCGGGTTACTGGCCAGGGCCAACCTGAACTCTATCTGCGGAATATCCCTCCTGTGGGTGAAGGGGTGTTGAAGCTGAACCGCCCGCAGATCTACTTTGGGGAAATGACCGATCAGTACGCGATTGTCAACACACGAGAACACGAGTTTGATCGTCCTGGTACTTCGGGCGGGGCCGAAGAATATGTGAATTACAGCGGGGATGGGGGCGTGCCAATTGGCTCGTTCCTCAATCGGCTGCTGTTTGCGACAACGTTTGGCGATACGAATATCATCCTTAGTAGCTCGCTTCAGGGCGACTCCCGCATTCTCTATAACCGCAAAATCACTGACCGGGTCAAGACTGTTGCCCCATTCCTGATGCTCGATAACGATCCGTATCTGGTTGTTCTTGATGGCAAGTTGCTCTGGGTACAGGATGCCTACACCACGACCAACCGCTTCCCCTATTCTTTCTCAACCCAGACCAACAATGGCAACCTCAACTATATTCGTAACTCAGTCAAGGTGACGATTGATGCCTATAACGGTGAGATGCGCTTCTATGTGGTCGATCCCAATGATGCGCTCTTGCAGACGTATCAGAAGATCTACCCTGGCCTATTTACGCCGCTCAGCGCGGCCCCAGCGAACCTAGTCGAACACTTCCGCTACCCCATTGATCTCTTCGATATTCAGGCTGACCGTTACCTGCGGTATCACATGACCGATCCGCAGGCGTTCTACAATCAGGGCGACCTCTGGGCGGTGGCACGGGAGACGTATGCCGATAAGCTCCAACGGATGGAATCGTACTACGTAACGATTCGCCTGCCTGGTGAGAGCCAGGATGAGTTTGCGCTGATTTTGCCATTCACCCCAGCCGGGCAGGGCCGCGACAATATGGTGTCGTGGATGGTGGCCCGTTCTGATGGCGCAAACTACGGGAAACTGCAGGTCTATTCATTCCCACAGGGCACCCTGGTCTATGGGCCACAGCAGATCGAAGCGCGGATCAACCAGGAGCCAGAGATCGCGCAGGTGCTGACATTGCTGAATCAGCGCGGCTCCTCAGTGATTCGCGGGAATCTCCTGGTCATTCCGTTTGGTGATGCCCTGCTCTATGTGCAACCACTTTTCCTTCAGGCAGCAAGTGGGGGGTTACCAGAGTTACAGCGCGTGATTGTCACTACATCGAACCCGAATCAGGGGGTGATCATGAGTGATCGCCTTGATACGGCGCTGCTGGCCCTGGCCCAGAATCGGAAAGGCGTCGTGTTGTCGCAACCGGGGAGTACCCCTGCCCCGAGCGCGCCTGCGACTCCTGGTAGCCCCGCCACTGGTACCCAAGCCGAACTGGCGACCCAGGCCCTGGATCATTACAACCGCGCGCAGGAAGCTCTCAAGAATGGTGATTGGTCGACCTATGGGAAAGAACTTGCCGAGATGGAGCGGATTCTGCAGCAACTTGCTGGACGCTAGGGAGTGCCTGGGG
>JBDHWF010000041.1:0-27521 GCA_039810045.1 Chloroflexia bacterium | reverse complement strand
AAGCGATTGTTCAGCAGTGGCCTGACGCGGGCAATCAGCGCGGGGTCGCCACTGACATTCGTCGCCAGGGTTGGCGGCGTGGGCCGCAGCAGCATCCCGATGAGAAAGATCGGGAGCGCGAGCAAGAGGGCCGCGATCAGTCGCGTGCGCGGCGCCAAGTTTGCGCTGAGATTCATGCAAAGCTCCTTCCGGCAGCGGTGAGGATGACGAGGAGTGGGACAACCCGCTCAGGGGGGACGTGATAGCGTCCCTTGCCTTTTGCCACCAGCCAGCCCGCCGCAGTAAGTGTGTTGACGTGGTGATAGATCTGGCCCGATGTGCCGAAGTTGGCACTTTCGCCCAACTCAGCCACGGTGCTGGCCCCATTGATGACTGCTTGCAGAATACTGAGGCGGATCGGGTTGCCAATCGCCGCCAGATTCCGGGCAAATTCGGCCCAGTCAGTGTCAAGCAGTTGGGTAGTCAGCGCGCCATATTGCCATTCCACTGGCCCCGCTGGCACCTCAACCGCGCCAGCAAAGACGACTGCGCCAGGCGGTGGAACCTGTTCTTTCAGGCCATTGAGGACCCAGAAGCGCTGATCAAGGGCGGGTGTTGCTGCGGGGGTTGCTATCGCCGTGGTTGCAGCAGCCTGCTCTAACGCGGCAACCCGTTCTTCAAGGGCAGTCAGGCGGTCAACATCAGGCAATCGTTCATTCATGCTATGATTTTACGGAATTACGTAATAATTGTCAAGAGGTACGATTGGTTTGTCCATCACGAACGGGAACAATCCGCGCGCTGACGCGGTGCTACAATGCGCTATCGGTCAGATACGATGCTCGCGGCGATTGTAAGGAGGGTGCTGATGACGGTGGAACAACCACGACTCGGCTTTATTGGCGTGGGAGCGATGGGGTTGCCGATGGGCCTGAACCTGCTGAAGGCAGGGTTTACGTTGGCCTTCTGTACCAGTCGGCCTGTGGCGGCAGAACCACTGATCGCGGCTGGGGCGACCCAGGTAGATAGTCCGGCGGCGGTGGCGGCGGCCTGTGATGTGCTGTTGACCTGCCTGCCCGCTGACAATGAGATCGCGGCAGTGCTGCTGGGCGAGGGTGGCGCGGTTGAGGCGCTGCGCGAAGGTGGCACAATCATTGAACTGAGTACGGCATCACCCGCGTTGATGCGGCAGGTGGCTGAGGCGGCGGCAACGCGGGGCATTGTGCTGCTTGATGCGCCAGTCAGTGGCGGGGTTGGGGGAGCCGAGGCCGCGACACTGTCGATCATGGTTGGCGGCGCTGCCGACGATCTGGCCGCCTGTCGCCCGATTCTGGAGGCGCTGGGCAAGCATATCTATCACGTTGGGCCAGTGGGGATGGGCAAGGTCTTCAAGCTTTGCAATCAGTATCTGGCGGCGGCGAACACCGCGCTGATTGGGGAGGCGCTGACGCTGGGGGCCAACGCTGGCGCTGATTTGTCGTTGCTGGTTGAGGTCATCGCGGTGAGTTCGGGCGCGTCACGGTCGCTTGGTGGGGCGGCGGAAAATCTCTTTGCGGCTGCACCGCTTCCTCCAGGGTTTCGGCTCGACTTGATGCGGAAAGATCTGGGCTTAGCGTTGGCCCTGGGCGCGGAAACGCGCACGCCGCTGACGACTGGTGCCGTGGCCTATCAACTCTACGGTGCCGCGAGTGCCAGTGGCTATGGTGACCGCAATTATGCCGAAGTAGGTACTGTGGTGGCCCAGTTGGCGGGCGTCAGCCTTGCGGCGCGTGATCAGGAGTGATTCTGCGCTACTTGCAATCGCCTAAGCAGGTACTATAATCTCTCTACAGATGAAGTTACTGTCAAGCAGAGCCTGATTGTTCTGCCACAGCCGTTTCCCGCGTGATGAGGATCGGCGATGAGTGAATCGCCCGTTATTCGGTTACGGTTTTTCGCAACGCGTCTGCGGCCTCTGCTGCAACGCGGTCGCGGCGTGCTCACCTTTCTTGGCGGGATCTCAGTGGCTTTGATCGCCCTGTTGGTCTATCGTTTGCTCTTTCCCGGCCCAGCTCCGCTGAATACCAGCGATGTCAACCGCTCGATCGCCACGGCGCTAGCGTCGGTGACACCGGCTCCGGCCTTCTCAGTTGCGGCGTATGCGGCGGTGCGCCCTGCCTTTGTGCTGATTCAGGTGCGGGGCAGCGGCGATGAGGGCGGGCTGGGTAGTGGCGTCCTGGTTTCGGAGCGCGGCGATATTCTCACCAGCCTGCACGTCGTGGCGAATGCGACTGAGGTGCAACTAACTTTCGCTGATGGTACGAAATCCGGGGCGCGGCTGATGGCTGAACGCCCGGAGATAGATATTGCCGTCTTGCGGGCGTTGCGTCTGCCACAGCAGGTCATTCCCGCCACGCTCGGTAATCCTGGCGCGGCGCGCGTTGGTGATGAGGCGTTTGTGGTCGGGAATCCGCTCGGTCTCTATAGCTCACTCAGTGCAGGGGTGATCTCTGGCTTCGACCGCTCGTTCGCGGTGCCAGGCACGAATCGGCGCCTGGAAGGGCTGATCCAGTTTGATGCTGCGGTCAATCCTGGCAACTCTGGCGGCCCCTTATTGAACCGCGAGGGGCAGGTGATCGGGATTGTCACCGGGTTGGCGAATCCCACGGAGGAAAATTTCTTCATCGGCCTTGGCTTTGCTGTGCCGATTGATGTGGCTGGTGGCGCGGCGGGATTACCGCCATACTGAGGTGGGGGACAGTCAGGTGATCGAGCAACGCGACGATACCCAACATCGGCAGACGATTGAGCGGGTTCTCTACGAAGTGAAGCGCGTCATCGTGGGGCAAGATCACTTGCTCGAACGGTTGATTGTCGCGCTGCTGGCGCGGGGGCATATCCTGGTTGAGGGGGTGCCTGGGCTGGCGAAAACGATGGCGATTAAGACCCTGGCCGAGGCGGTTGGCGGGGAGTTCAAGCGGATTCAATTTACGCCCGATCTGGTGCCTGCCGATTTGATCGGCACGCGCATCTATAACCAGAAGACGGGGGAGTTCAACACTTCACGCGGGCCAGTCTTCACCAATCTACTGCTCGCCGATGAGATCAACCGCGCCCCGGCCAAGGTGCAAAGTGCCCTGCTGGAAGTGATGCAGGAGCGGCAGGTGACGATTGGGCTGGAAACGTTCCCTGTGCCGAATCCTTTTCTGGTGATGGCGACGCAGAACCCGATTGAGAATGAAGGAACCTATGCGCTGCCGGAAGCTCAGGTCGATCGGTTCATGATGAAGGTGCTGGTTGGCTACCCCACGCCAACTGAAGAGTTCGTCATTGTGGAGCGAATGACTGGCCTGCTGGAGGCCGTGCAGGAAGTGCTGACGGTTGAACAACTGATCGAACTGCAAAGCTATGTCTATCGCTCGTATGCCGACCCGAAACTGATCGAATATGCGATCAAGGTGGTGACGGCGACGCGGGAACCACAAGCGGTGGGACTGCCCGACCTCGCTCGCTATATCACCTTTGGGGCCAGCCCCCGCGCTTCGATCAACCTGATTCTGGCGGGCCGAGCGCTGGCTTTTGTGCGTGGGCGGTCGTATCTGCTGCCCCAAGATGTGCTGGATCTGGTCTACGATATCTTGCGGCATCGGCTGACGCTCTCCTACGAAGCCCTTTCCGATAATGTGACCCCCGACGATCTGTTGCGGCAGATCCTGGATCGTGTCCCTGTACCAGCGGTGCCACTTCATGAGCATACAGCGTTCCGCCCCTCCGCCTGAACAACTTCTGCAACGCCTGGATTGGCAGGTAATCCGCCGCCTGGATGGTTTGTTGCAGGGGGATTATCGCGGGCTGTTTCGCGGGCAGGGGTTGGACTTTGCCGACCTGCGCGAATATCAGCCAGACGATGATGTGCGCCACATCGACTGGAATGTCACGGCGCGGATGGATACTCCATACGTGCGGGAGTTCATCGAGGATCGCGAGGTGACGGGCTGGTTCCTGGTTGATCTCAGCCCATCGATCGATTTCGGCACTGGGGGAACTCAGAAGCGGGCGATGCTGACCGACTTTGTGGCAACGTTGGCGCGTTTGCTGACGCGGCACGGCAACCCCGTTGGCACGATCCTCTATGCCGATACGCTGGTCAGCACGATTCCGCCGCGGAGTGGGCGGCGACAGGTATTACGCCTGATCGATGCGTTGCTGCATCAGCCGCAATTACCCCAAGCCCCGTTCACCGATCTGCATGTGCTGCTGGAAGCGGGGTTGCGGCGGATCAAGCGGCGGTCGCTCGTCTTTGTCGTCTCCGACTTCATCAGCGCTCCGGGGTGGGAGCGTGCGCTGCGCCTGTTGGGGCAGCGGCACGAAGTGATCGCGATTCGCCTTTGGGACCCTAGCGAGCGGGAGTTGCCCGCGATTGGCCCGCTGATTATTCAGGATGCGGAAACTGGTGAGCAACTCTACGTCGATACCCGCGATAAGCAGTTTCGGCGGCGGTTTCAGGAGATCACCGCGCAGCGTGAGGCTGACCTGAAGCTGGCGTTTACGCGGGCGGGCGTTGAGACGCTGGCGTTCTCCACTGCCGATGATTTTGTTCATACGCTGGCCCGTTTTGCGCTGCAACGGCGCTATCGTCGGCGCTAACCAGAGGATTGTCCATGACCTTTATCTGGCCGCCAATGCTCGTATCACTCCTGCTGCTGGTGCCGTTGCTCGCCTATTACTGGCGGCTGCAACGGCAGCGGAAGGCGTTGGCGGCGAACTATGGCAGTATGGGGCTGCTGCAAGCGGCGGGGCAGCCGCTGGGCTGGCAACGACATATCCCCTTGCTCTTGTTTCTGCTGGCGCTGACGTTGCTGCTGGTGGCGCTGGCGCGGCCCCAGGCGACGGTGGCGCTGCCCCGCGCTGAAGGGATCGTCATTCTGGCGTTCGATGTCTCGGGCAGTATGGCGGCAGACGACCTGAAACCGACCAGGATGGAGGCGGCGAAGGCGGCAGCCCGCAGTTTCGTGCAACAGCAGCCCGCCACGGTACAGATCGGGGTGGTGTCGTTCAGTGACAACGGCTTGCAGATTCAGCCGCCAACAAGTGAGCGCGACGAAGTGCTGGCGGCGATCAATCGGCTGGCTCCTGCTCGTGGCACCTCGCTATCCAGCGGGATTCTGGCGTCGTTGCAGGCGATCGCGATGGCAAACGGGCGGCAGGCCCCGGTCTACTATACGAACCGTACCCCCGTGCCGACCGTCGTGCCAACCCCTGTACCCGCTGGCACCTTCACGCCAGCCGTGATTGTGTTGTTGACTGATGGCGAGAATACGGCGCCACCTGGGCCACTCCAGGCCGCGGGCCTCGCTGCTGATCGGGGAGTGAGGATTTTCCCCGTGGGGATCGGCAGTGCCAACGGTGCGCCCTTGAAGATCGAGGGGTTCATCGTGCAGACCCGCCTGGATGAAGCGACCTTGCAGCAGATCGCGCAGCGTACCGCAGGCACCTACTATCAGGCGACTGATGCCGAGCAATTACAGCAGATTTATGATCGCTTAGGGTCGCACTTGGTGAGCCGCCCCCAGCGAACTGAACTGACTGGGCTACTGGCCGGGGTGGGGCTCCTTTGTCTGCTGCTTGGTGGCGCGGCGTCGATCTATTGGCTGGGACGAATCCCATGAAGCGCGATTTGGGCGCGGCAGGAGCGATCAGATGAGTACCTTGTGGCCGTGGTTCTTGCTGCTGCTCCTGTTGTTGCCGTTGTTGGTGGCGGTCTACATCTGGCAACTGCGCCGGAAGCGGCGCTATGTCGTGCGCTACTCTAGCCTGTCGCTCTTGCGCGATGCCGTGCCAAAGGCGAACTGGCAGCGGCATCTGCCATTCGCCTGCTTTCTGCTGGCGTTGGGGTGCCTGATCGGGGCGTTGGCGCGGCCCGTTGCGCTGGTGCAAGTGCCGTCCAGCCAGACCACAATCATCCTGGCCCTGGATGTTTCGCGCAGTATGTGTTCGACCGACATTAATCCAAATCGGCTGGTCGCGGCGAAAAATGCCGCTGTGAATTTCATCGATCGGCAACGCCCAGGTACCCAGATCGGGATCGTAGCCTTTGCTGGCTATGCTGAGTTGGTGCAACCGCCCACGACTGACGCGGAAATCCTGGAAGAAGCGATCGCGGGGCTGCTGACTGGGAACCGCACGGCAATTGGCAGTGGGATTATGAAGTCGATTGACGCGATTGCCGAGATTGACCCCACTATCCCGCGCACCGTCGCCCCAGGCTCCCTGGCCCCACAGCCGACGCCAGTGGCGAAAGGGGCCTATGCGCCCGACATTATCGTGTTGCTGACTGATGGCGCAAGCAACGCGGGTACGCCGCCACTGGTGGCGGCACAGCAGGCAGCAGATCGCGGGATTCGCGTCTACACGATTGGTTTCGGTACGGCGCGGGGCGGCGAAATGCCTAACTGTAATCCAGGGGTGCAGGGCAGTGAACCAGTCTTTGGCGGCCCACCAGTTGGCCCCGGCGGCTTCGGTGGGGGCGGAGGCGGGGGGAACTTCCGGCGCGGGATTGACGAGGAAACGCTGAAAAAGGTCGCCGCGTTGACCGACGGAAAATACTACTCTGCTGAGAGCGCTGCTGAGTTAGTCAATGTCTTCAATAGCCTGCCGACCTCACTGATCACCAAAACGAAGGTGACGGAGATCAGCGTTGGCTTCGCTGCCGTAGGCGCGCTCTTTGCCCTGCTCGCCATTGTCCTCTCATGGCGGCGACACCCCTTGTTCTAATCCGTGCGCTCCTGGTGTCTATGCAGGGGCCAACCTTGGGGAATGGTGTGCTAGGATAGAAGCCAAGGTTTGTACAGAATGCTGGGTTGCTCAGTCGAGCCCCAAGAAGCACGAGAGGAGCAGAGCCATGAAAAACACGCAGCAGCGCGGCGCGGCATTCCTCTTTCAGCCAGTTATGCTCGCCGACCTCTTTACCCCAGAAGCCCTTACCGCCGAACAACGGGCGATTGCGCGTACTGCGCGCGACTTCGCTACGCGTGAGGCCCACCCACAGCGGGCCGCCCTGGCGCGCCATGAATGGGACATTTCGCGGCGGCTGCTGCGGCAGGCGGGCGCGTTGGGCTTGTTGAGTGCCGAGATCCCGGAGGAATACGGTGGGCTGGGTCTCGATAAAGTTACCGCGACCGTGATCACGCAGGAGATGGCCCGCGCTGGGGCCTCGTTTGGGCTTTCTTATGGCGTCCATACTGGGATCAGTTCCCTGCCGTTGGTCTACTTTGGTACGTCCGAGCAGAAACGACGCTACCTGCCCGCCCTGGTATCTGGCGAGTGGGTCGGTGCCTATTCGCTGACTGAGGCCGGGTCTGGCTCCGATGCGCTAGCGGCCCGCACGACTGCCCGCCTGAGCCCGGATGGTCGCCACTATGTTCTCAATGGGACGAAGCAATGGACGACCAATGGCGGCTTTGCTGACCTCTATGTGGTGTACGCGCAGGTTGACGGCGCAGGCTTTTCCAGTTTCCTGGTTGAGCGCGGGTTCCCTGGTGTCAGCACTGGCCCTGAGGAAAAGAAGATGGGCTATGATGGCTCATCGACTGTTTCGGTCATCCTGGATAATGTGCAGGTACCCGTCGAGAATTTGCTACATCAGGCTGGCAAAGGTCATCAGGTCGCCTTCAACACCCTCAACCTGGGACGCTTCAAGCTGGCTCCGGCCTGTTTGGGTGGCGGGATCACCGTACTCGGCCTCGCCACGCGCTACGCCGCCGAGCGGCAGCAGTTCGGGCGGTCGCTTTCGTCGTTCCCACTGATCCAACAAAAACTGGCTGATATGGCTATCCGCCTGTATGGTCTGGAAGCGACGACCTATCGTCTCGCCGCCCTCCTCGAAGCGGCTATGGGTGGTCTTGATCTGGTGGGCGACACCAGCGCAACCGCGCCAACCGCGCTGGCTGAGTACGCGATCGAGTGTTCCATCGCCAAGGTGCTGGCGACTGAAACGCTGAGTGCCATTGTCGATGAAGCGGTGCAGATTCACGGTGGCTACGGCTATATGCGCGAGTTTGAGGTAGAGAACGCCTATCGCGATAGTCGCGTGAATCGGATTTTCGAGGGGACGAACGAGATTAATCGCCTGCTGATCCCCGGCACGCTGTTCCGGCGTGGGGCGCGTGGCGAAAGCCCGGTGACGGAAGGCTTGGCCCTTGGGCGGGCGGCTCTGGTAGGTGCGGCGTCTGACGCGCCTGCGACGCTTCCCGACGCTGGGCGGGCGCTCTTCTGGGCGGTCGCGGCCCTGGCCCTAGAGCAGTTCCCGCAGGGACTGGAGGCAGAGCAAGAGGTACAGGCCGTGTTGGCTGACATTGCGATTGAAACCTTCGCGCTGGAGAGCGCCCTGGGGCGGGCCGCCGCTGCCACGGCTGCGGACAACCGCCAGGCCACCCTGCATACCGACCTTGCCGACGCTTTTGCCAACGATGCGTTTCGTCGCCTCGCCGCCAGGGTCGAAGGGGTGCTAGGTTACTTGCAGGCCGATGACCAGATGCAGCAGCGCTGCGCCGCCCTGCTCCAACCAGCCCACACACCAGTTGATCGGATCGGCCTGGGGCGACGCATTGCGGCAGCAGTGGTAGCCGCAGACGGTTGGCCGCTCTAACGCAGTAGGCCAGCGGGGCAGGCGACTGGGGCGTGTTGTTGCGCTGAGGCATAGGCGCAGAGCGCGACCTCCAACGCTTTCAGGCCATCCTCACCAGTTACGACCGGCGCGGTGTCGTTGCGTACGGCAGCGACGAACGCTTGCACCAGCCCTGGATCGCCGCCGCCCGTAAACGGTACTAGCCGATAGTTGTTGGTAATGTCGCTATAGAGTTGGAGATTCTGGATAAAGGCATCGAGCGCGAGTACCCCTTTGTCACCGATCACTTCCATCGTCAGGCCGCCCCAGGTCGGCCAACTCTTGGCGCGCGACCAACTGGCATCGAGGCTGGCGGTCATTCCCCCTTCCAGATCGAGGATCAGCAGGCCCAGGTCGTCGGTCGCTTCGCCGGGGTGCATTCTGGCGTCGATTTCGGCGTAGACTTGGGTGATTTCACGCGAGAAGATCCAGCGTAAGAGGTCGGCAACGTGGACGGTATGGTCCATCGCTGCCCCGCCCCCAGCCAGGGTCGGGTCGCGAAACCAGCCCGGGGGCATACTGCCTGGATTGGTGGCCTTCACCATCAGCGGCGTGCCGATTGCGCCGCTGTGGATCGCGTCGCGCAGGGCGATTGTGGGCGGGCTGAAGCGCATCGGAAAGGCGATTTGGAGTTTGACCCCGTGTTCCTGGCAGGCTGCGACCATCGCTGCGCCATCGGCCTGGGTGGTGGCGAGGGGTTTTTCGCAGAGAATATCTTTGCCTGCGGCAGCGGCGGCTAGCACCATTTCGCAGTGCCGCGCATTCTCCGAGCAGATGATCACAGCGCGGATATCGTCGCGGGCGAGCAGATCATGGTAGTCAGGGTAATACGCTGTCCCGAACTGCGTGGCATAGCGCTGGCCGCGCTCGGTGTTGTCATCGGCAATTGCGGCGAGTGCCACGCCAGGAATTGCGGTCAGGCAGCGGGCGTAGCTCGCCGCATGGCCTTCGTGGGCAAAGCTGATGATGCCAATTTGCAACGTTGTCGTGGACATTCGTTCTCTCCGTTTCACGCTGCTTCAGGATGCCGCCGCGTTGTTATCGACCAGCGCGTTCACTTCCAGCGCGGGCCAGCCAGCGGTGAAGGGGATCACGCGCCCGGTACGCACTGATTCCAACACGGCCAGGGTTGCAGCGAGCGAGCGGGTCGCCTCATCGCCACCCGTGAGGATTGGCTGCCCATCGCTGATGCGGTCGAGGAAATGGCGTAGCTCGGTCTGGTAGGGGCTTTCGGCCAGCGGGCTACGCGGCACCTGAACATCACTGCTGAGGGTATTCGCGGCCTGTTCCAGGCGCAGGGCAGCGGTTTCTTCGCTGGCGTGGCGAATAATGCCGCCCGATCCGGCGATCTCAATCGCGGTGCGGAAGTTGCTGTGCGCCCAACTGGTCTCAACATGGGCGACGACGCCATTTTCAAAGCGGACACTGGCGAGGGCGTAATCGACCTTCCCCTGGTGTGGACTATAGCTCAGCCCTTTGGCGTAAACACGCGCGATTTCGCCAAAATACCAGCGTAATGTGTCAAGATCGTGAACCATCATATCGAGGACTGGCCCGCCACTCCAGGCGAATTTGCTATACCAACCCCGCCCAAGGTAGGGATAGGCATTGAGCCGTGAGGCACGCACAATCCCCACTTCACCAACGGCTTGTTCGTCCAGCAACCCTTTGATTCGGGCATATTCGGGGAAGAAGCGCACCACATGGCCGACCATGAAGCGGACGTTGGCCCGTTCACAGGCGGCAGTCATGGCGCGGGCGTCGTCGATACTGAGGGCAATGGGCTTTTCGCAGAAGACGTGCTTCCCCACCGCTGCAACCTGTTCGGTTAGCGCCCGGTGAAAGGGCGTCGGCACGGCGATGATCACCGCGTCGAGTGTGGGGTCAGCCAGCGCTTCGGCAAGGTCGGGCGTCGGGCGCGCTTCGTAGGTGGCGGCCAGGGTGTTCGCCCGCTCAATCAGTGGGTCGGCTACCCAGGTCAGCGTCGTATCGGGCAGGTTGCGACACGAGGCGGCGTGCATCGCGCCCATGGTGCCGGCCCCAGCGATGGCAATATTGACCATTGATTACCCCTTCGTTTTTTCACTGCCAACTGGCCCACAGTATAGCGCAGAAGTTGTCCTGAGTTAGTGCGGCTGATAGGTCAGACAGGCGAGGCCGAGCAGCACACAACTGATACTCAGCAGATGCAGCCTGGTGAGTGGTTCGCCCAGCAGGAGCGCGGAGAACAGCAGCGCACTGGTGGGGAGAACCCCCGTAAATCCGGCGGCAACACTGGCTGAAACGTGCTGAACGCCGCTGAACCAGAGGATAAAGGCGAGGACTGTTACGACTACCCCAGTGTAGGCGACGATCAGCCAGCTACTGAATGGCACTGTAGTGAACGCGAATGTCCGGGCTTCGTTGAGGGCGGGCGGCAAGAAAAAGCACAACCCAAAGACGCTGACCGCCGTGGCGTTGAACAGCGGTGTACTGCGCCCAGCGAGGGCTTTGCTCGCAAGCGCGAAACAGGCTTCGCCGCAAACGGCACCCAAAACCAGCATCGTGCCAACGAATGGCGCACTGGCCGTTGTGCCAGCGGTGGCGGTGGGCAGGTTGGCGATGATCGCGCCGCAGGCAGCCAGCCCGATCCCCAGCCATTGCAACGGGCGGGCCTGCTCCCGAAAGATCAGTGCGCCAAAGAGCGCGGTGACGGCGGGCGTGGTGCCGATGATCACGCCCGCCGTGGTTGCCGTGGTCAGGCGCAGGCCGTAGAGCAAGAAGACATTGAACAAAAAGATGCCAGCGAACGCCTGTAGGAGCAAGATCGCCCAATCGCGGCGGGGCAGATGTTGGGGCGTTTGGCGCAAGCTGTAGGCGAGTGGCACTAGCAGCAGACTGGCGAGGATGAAACGACCTGCGCCAGCGATGAATGGGGGAATTGTCGCGACGATTAGCTTGCCTGCCGCGACCGATGATCCGACAATCGTCATCGCGGCGGCCAATTGGAGATAGGCGATGACCTGCCGATTCACAGCGCCTCGGCGACTACAGCAATTTCGGTCTGGCCCTGGTTGCTGACGCCCTGGGTGACGATCAGCGCGCCAAGCAGGGAGAGGAGTGCGGTAAGAACAAAGAGGGCCACATAGCCGTAACTATCGGCCAGCACTGCGCCAAGAAGCGGCGCAGCGATGGCGATGGGGGCCTGAGCCGCGTTCGCGAGGCCGTAGTAGGTTGGTCGTTGATCAGCGGGAGCAAGGTCGATAATGAACGTCAGCGCGGTGAGTTGCAAGGCGCTGGTTGCTAGCCCCGCCAGGAGAAAGACCAACCCATAGCCCAGCGCTCCATTCCCTGGTGTGCGGGTGATCACGGCCAGGAGCGGAGCCAACCCGGTGCAGATCGCCCCAGCCACGACGACCCATTTGTGACCGAGGCGATCGCCCAGGTAGCCCCAAAGCAGGTTACCAACGGTTGATGAGGCCATTAACACGGTGGCGTAGAGCCCCGCTACTCCGTCGCTGAGCGCGAGCGAGCGGCGGGCATCGACGATATAGAATGCGGTGGTCGGGCTGGCGGCGGTCACCAACAGCAGCGCGATCAGGTAATTGCGAAGGTTGCGGTCGTGGTGCAGGATGGCGGGGAGCCTACGCCAGGCTGTATCGGCCCGCATGGGGTCTGGCGGCGCATCTTCCAGGGGTTCACGGGCGAACGCCAGACAGATAAAAGAGAAGGCGAGGAAAACAAAGGCGAGTCCGAAACAGATCGCCACCCCAATGATCCAGTCATATTGCTCTAGCAGGGCGGCGGCTCCGGCACTCCCGGCGATACCGAGTAGACCCCCCAGCGCGGTCGCGTGACCAAAGAAGCGCCCGCGCCAGGAGATCGGGATCATCTTGGCGATCAGGTCGAGCCAGGCGGGCACAGCCACGCCTGCCGCAAACGTGGTCAGGGCCAACATTGCGCAGAAGAGCCAGAACAGGATCAGGGGATGATCCATCGCTAGCAGTGGCGTGGCGATCGCCAGCACCAGATAGGGGACACGCTCGAAGATCGTCATCGCGAGGACGAATGGTTGTTTGCGATGCAACCGTTCGGTGAGGCCCGCCACAAAGATGGGGGGCAGCATTCCCACTGCCCGCAGCGCGGGGATCGCGCCCACTGCCATAGTTGAGGGCGATAGATGGCTGACAAAGAGCGGTAATAAGCCATAGGTAGAAGCAAAGCTCAGCGCCAGCACAAAGAGGCTGATGTCCAGGCCCATCAGCGAATAGTTCCGGCGATATTGGGGTGGGGGCAATAGTGCGTGCAGCAACGAATCCCCTTCTTAGCGTTTGAGCCAGGCGCGGAAATCGCTCAGGCGACGGCCCTGTGGTAGCGGTTCGCTATTTTGCCAGTCGGCCTGTACCGTGACATATTTCTGTTGCCAGGGGTCGCCAGGCACGCCCCATTGATTGGGGACGAAAATGGTGAGCCATTCTTCCAGCGTGAGGTAGGTGTCGGTGCCGAGCCATTTCGCTGCTGCGCCGGGGTAGTCGATATACGGATCGCTGACCCAGACCCCTTTGATCGTGATGTTGGGGTAGTTGGCGTAGGGGTCGCGGTCGGCGACTACGCCCTTCACCAGGATATAGTGGGTGCCACCGCGAATGACGGCGATCGATGGCTGCCCACCATCGGGCAGCGCCAGGAAGTAGGCCATGACTTTCGTGGCCTCCACTGGGTCATCATAGATCCAGTGATTGAAGCCGCGTTGTGGATTCAGCCAGCGTAACGCCGCCGCCATCGCGTAGGGCGAGGCGTCCCATTCCTCGACTGTGTAGCCAAGGTTATGGGCCAGTTCGTAGTCCCAGATCTGCGATTGAATCGCGGTGTCATCGGGGAAATTGCGGCCAGTGAGGTACTCGGTCCAACTCTGGATATTCGCTGGGTCGCACCAGTGATCGGTCATTTGCCGATGCCAGTTCAGCGGGAGATTGCGGCTGTAGGCGGCGGCGAATGGCCCCTGTCCCTGGCGTCCTGTCGCGGTAGCGGCTTGTCGCCCCAACAGGCCCAGCAGTACAAGATTATCGCTGCCCGCATATTCGGGATGATACTCAAAACGCGCCCGCTCGAAATACTGCACCATGTAGAGGTTGCCATCGGCCTGATTGCGCTCCAAAAACTCCTCAGAGAGGGGGTAGCCGTGAATCGGCAGCCCACCAGTTCGCTCCCAGTAGGCGGCAAATGCGCCGCCCAGCGTGTGCCCGGTTTCAGGAAAGAGGGTCGAGCCACTGGCCGCATTGCTGACCCGCTGGAACGGCGGTTCGTTGGCGCGGTCCTTGACGAGCGTTGTCCCAAGCAGGCGCAGTTGGACGCGCCACGCGGGGTCGGTTGATTCGGGGTGATACTCAAAGACGGCTCGCTCAAAATATTGTGTGCGATAGTCGCGCCCATCAACGGCGCTGCGCTCGATAAACTCATCGGAGATCGGGTAGCCGAAGCGGGTCAGGCCGCCACCCGTGCGCCAGTAGGCCAGAAATGCGCCGCCGAGGGTGTGCCTGGTTTGGGTGACAAAGATCGTGTCATCACCAACGGCGGCAGCAGTTTCGCCTGGGCGGGCCAGCAGCGGCCCCAGCGCTAGTAGACAGGCGCAGGCAATGATCAGTGCGCTGCGGCGGTGCGGCGTGTGAGCAGGCTTCCTCATGCGGATCAGTCTCCTTCTTGCGCTGGTTGCTCGTGCAAGACGCCGAACACCTCACTGGCGATGATCTTCCCGTTACGCTGGTAGTAGCGCGGCACGCGGGCACCAAGCCCGGTGCCAATCTCGTAGGAGATTGTGCCAGCAAGCGCGGCAACTTCGCCAGCGGTGATCTCGGCAGCACCTTGCCGCCCGATCACGACGACCGCCGCGCCGATCTCCAGCGTGACCCCAGCCGGGAGCGCGACAACCGTTTGATCCATGCAGACGCGTCCCAGCACGGTGGCGCGTGCGCCCCCGATCAGCATTGCCCCACGATTGGAGAGGCTGCGCCGATAGCCATCGGCGTAGCCGATTGGCACCAACGCGGCCCGTAGTGGGGCGTCGGCGATGAAGGTGCGCCCATAGGAGACACTATCGCCAGGGGCCAAGTCGAGGACGCGGGCGACATGGCTATGCAGCGATAGCACTGGGTGTAGACCCGCTGGGGCGGGTACGTCATCCGATGGCGATAGCCCGTAGAGGGCGATTCCTGGTCGAATCAGGGTGACACCACTACCTGGGCCAGTGATCGTTCCGGCACTATTGTCCTGATGAATCTGGGCTGGGGTGATGCCCACGGCAGCGAGGGCAGCACGAACGGCCTGGAAACTCGCCTGTTGCTGGTCGTGGAATTGGCGGTCGGCTTCGTCAGCAGTGGCGAAGTGGGTGTAGATACCGTCCAGGTGTATTCCAGGCAAGGCGGCGACCTGTTGAATCTGCTCCACGGCGACCGCTGCCGGAATCCCAAAGCGGTGCAGGCCCGTATCGATCTCGATATGCACGCGGGCGGGCTGTGCTTGTGCGGCGGCAGCGATGGCGGCGGCCATCGGCAGGTCACCCACGGCCAGCGTGAGATTAGCCTGGACTGCGCGGGCCGCTTCGCTGGGGTTGCTCGGGGCGAGAACCAGAATCGGCGCGGTGAGGCCAGCGGCGCGGAGTTGGCAGCCTTCGTCGACGGTGGCGACAGCGAGCCAGCTTGCTCCGGCGGCGACGGCAGCGCGGGCGACCATAATTGCGCCGTGGCCGTAGGCGTTCGCCTTCACCACCGCCATTATGCCAACCTTGGGGCCAGCGTGGGCCTGAAAGAAGCGAATGTTGGCGGCAACAGCGTCAAGATCGATCAGGGCATGAGTGGCCCGCTGTGAGGCAGTCGTTTGTGGTGGTAGCACCAAGATACGGTCCTTGTGGTTATTCTGGGCTGTCAGATTCAGTGTAATCAACGGCCATCAGGCGGATAATATCGGAGCGACTGACGATGCCGATCAGTTGATCGTCAAGGCTGATCACTGGCACTGGATTGACCTGCCGCTCGAACATCAGAGAGGCGACTTCCTCAATCGTGGCATCTTCGCGAATCGAGAAGACTTTGCGTTGCATCAGCTCGCCAGCGGTGGTGGCGAGAATCCGCTTCAGTTTTTGTTCACTGTTGCGCTCAGCAATCACAAAGGTAGCGTCAAGAATCCGTGTGTAGGTTGGCATCTCAAACTTGACCTGCCGCTCGATCATCTCCATCTCGGTGATCATCCCGACCAGTTCGCCATTGCGCGGGTCGAGAACCGGGACGCCGCTGATGCCCGAGGTCGCCATCAGGCGGGCGACATCAACAATCGGCGTGTCTGGGCTAACGGTAGCGATATCGGCTGTCATAATATCGGTGACACGTAGCATCGGTCTTTCCTCCTGCTCCCCGTTTTTATCGTTCCCGCAATTCATCAGTGATTGTACCGCGCTCCAAAGCCGCAATCGTTTTGGCAATATATGGTGGGAGGTCACTGGCGAGGAGCGGCAATGTTCCAATCGCCGCCCGTGCGTCGTCACCAGCGCGTGCGCCAAGCCAGACGCCCAAGATCGCTGCATCTTCGGGCGGTATGCGCTGGGCCAATAGCCCCGCTATCAGCCCCGCCAGGGTGTCGCCAGTGCCTGCGGCGGCGAGGCCAGGATTTGCCAGCGGCGCGACCCACAATCGACCCGCCGGAGTGGCGACGATAGTGTAGCCGCCTTTGAGGACTACTGTCTGCCCCCAATCGCGGGCGGCATCGCGGGCCGCCTGCCAGGGATTCGCGCTGATCGCTTCGCGTTCGACACCGCGCAGGCGGGCGAGTTCGCCATGATGTGGGGTCAAGATCAGTGGCAGATGCGCCAACTTTTCCCACCAGCGCTCGATTTCGCTGAGCAGGTTGAGGCCATCGGCGTCGAAGACCACGGGCACCGTGACGGGTGATGCGCTGGCTTCGTCCGATGCCGCGACACTGTTGGGCCGAAAGCCAACTGGGCTTTTCGCCCGTTCGCTGGGATGCAGGGCGAACAGGTTCGCTAAAAACTCGCCCGTTTGCTTCTCGCGGCCCAGCCCATTGCCGATCAGGAGCGCGGTGTAGCGTTCCAACGCCTCGGTAATCGGTTTGACCGCATCGCGACCAACGCTCCCCCATTCCCCTTCCGGCAAGGGGAGATAGGTTGATTCGGCGACCTGGCTGGCGACTGGCCCCAGAATCGTGCGGGGTATCGCCAGGGTCAGCAAACCTACGCCAGCCCGCAGGGCCGCATGGGCCGCCAGGACTGGTGCGCCAAAGTAGTTGAGCGAGCCACCAATAATCATCAGTGATCCGGCATCACCTTTGTGGGCATCGAAGGCGCGGTGTGGGAGGCGACTGGCAGCATCAGCGGCGTTGATCAGATAGGGTGCGTCGTCAGGGAGATCGCCCGCCGCCAGCCCGATTGGCTCTAGCAGCACGCGCCCTGCCGCCCGCATTCCCGCTGGCTGAAAAAGCCCAAGCTTGGGCTGCCCTAGCGTTACCGTGCAGTCGGCCTGAAATGCGTCTGAAGCTGCTTCGCCACTATCTGCACTGATGCCACTGGGAATATCCAGGGCCAGTAACGTCGCTGTCGGGTCGTGGCGGCGCTCGTTGGCCACGGCCAGGGCTGCCTGGAGATCAGCGGGCAAGGAAGCGTGGCCGCCGATCCCATAGATCGCATCGACGATCAGATCAGCTTCGGCGACGGCGGTGGCGAACGCTGCCTCTGCTCCTGGTGTGCCTGCGCGGATCACGGTGACCCGCTGGAGTAAGTCGGCAGCCACTGGCGCGCCAGTGGTATCGTCGCGTTGGTAGAGCCAGATGGTCACGGCCTGAACCCCCGCTGACAGCAGCGTTTCGGCGACAACCAGGCCATCCCCGCCGTTGTTGCGGGGGCCAACTAGCACTAGGGCCTTCCCCGTTGCCGGATGAGTGAGCGCGGCGAGAGCGTGGGCGGCGACGGCGCGGCCCGCTGTCAGCATCAGGGTTTGTTGCGGAACGCCCTGGGCAAAGGCGGTTTCCTCGATCTGGCGCATCTGTGCGCTGGTAACGATTCGCATTCGGCGGCCTTTCTTCCATCTGTTGAAGCGGGGATGACGCCCCGTTATTCCTCAAGGGATGATAGCACGCGGCAGGGACAGGGATGATCATCCCTGCCCCTGCCATTCGGTGCCGCTGGTCGGGTGCTTTATCCTTCGTCCGTTGGTGCAGTGGTCGCTTCCTTGGGGAAGCAGGCGGCCCACTTGCCTGATTTTGCAGCATCGGCGGTCATAAACTCTTCGCAGATCGGGGTGTCATATTGGGTTCGTTCGCGGAAATCGACCAGATAGATGCTGGGCGGTAGTCGATACCAGCCCACCCAGGTGATCACGACCTGCGGTTCAATTGGTGATCGCTCGATGATATCGAGCGTGGTATCCTCGCCAAAATAGGCCAATAACCCCGCTTCTTCTGCTGGACTCCACCCACCATAATTCGATTGAATCACTGCCCTTCCCTTCCTTAACTGCGTGATTGCTGCGTGTTTAGCGTATGGGCCGGATGATGAAATTGTCGAAGTGTACTTCGATTGGGGCTGCGCCAGCATCGGCCCGGAGCGCGACGAGGCCAAACAGTGGACCATCGGGGTCAGTCACCGTTGGTAGGTTGGCCCCATTGACGCCCACCGTAATGGTGCGTCCTTTCATTGCGATGACCAGGTGGTTGTTTGCTTCGCCCTTCGCAATCTGTAGGAGCGGGGTGGGGGGAATCAGTTCAATGCGGTCGGTGTCATTCCAGCGCACCAGCCGAACTGTACCCTGTTCTGGGTCGACCAGGACGAAATACTGCACATAGGCACCAGCGAATTGCCGCCGAAAGACCACCCCATAGCTCCCACCAGAAGCTGGCCCGACGACTTTCATATCAACTTCGATGATCAGATCACCGAAGTTACAGTCAGGCACCGCAGGCACTTTGCACCCAGTCAGTTCGGCAATCTCGAACTCGTCTGGTTGCTGCACCTTCAAGATATATTCACCATTATGGTAGCCAGCATCGACCAATCCGCCCGGTTCACGCGGAAAGCCCGTGTTGGGGTCGCCAAAGGTGTCGTTGATCACCGGCTCCAATGGCGGCAGCGTTGGCACCGGCGTTGGTGTGAGCGGGGCAATGGGGGGGACAATCGGAATCACTGGCGGCACATTTGGCGCAATCCGGCTCGGCGTTGGCGAACTGCCTGGAGTGCGCGACCCGGCAATGGCGATAGTGGTGCCAAGCGGTGTTCCGGGGGGATTAGTGCCCTGCTGCCGTTGTCGCGCGATCAGTAGGCTGGCGAGGGCCAGCACCAGGAGCAGGACAGCAGCGGCAATCGCCGTTGGTAACACCGCCTGCCGCCGCAGACGCGCGGGCGCAGCGATTGGTTTGAAATCACGGGGCGTCGTACCTTTCGCGGCTTGGCGGGTTGCGCCAACGCCAACCATATTCGGTGGAATGCCACCCGTTGAATCTTGTTGCCCCGATCCAAACGGGAAGAGTTGGCGCAATTGGTTATCAGGGGCGGGCGGCATCAGCGTTGTTGAACTGACTGACCAGCCCTCTTCTTCGGGTGATTCTTCGGTTGGCGTGGCTGGGGTAGGGGCTGGCGCTGGGGGCGGTTCCGCAGGGGGTGGTTGGGCCACGGCAGTGGCGGCAACGGCTTCGGCGCGGCGGCGGGCGAGTTCGGCGCGGCGGCTCTCAATCGTGGCAAACTCCCGCTTCGCCAGGTCGTCCCCAGGGCGCAGAAGCAGGTAGGCGCTGTATGCTTCGCTGGCTGCCCGCAACTTGCCACCAGCCACGGCCTCACGGGCTTCGTCGAGCAACTGCGCCGCGTGCTTCTCCTCATTCTGGCGGGCGGCGGCTGACCCTTCGCGCAGGGCGAGGATAAACTCTGCCGCCGTGCCATAGTGATTGGCTGGATCGGGCGAGAGCGCCCGCCGCAGGGGGCTTGCCAGTTCTTCTGCCAACGTTGCCAACCCAGGCAAGGTCTGTTCAGCGTCGGGTGGGGTGCCAGTGAGCAACGCATAGAGGATTGCGGCTAGGGCGTAGCGGTCGTCGCTTTCGGGGCTGGCCGCTGCCTCCTCGCGGGCGGGCTGCTGATAGGGCGAATCGGCTTCGGGTGGAATCGTCAGCAGCGACGCAAAGCCATAGTAGCGAATGATCGGCCAGGCGGCGAACAGGGTATCTTCGCCCGGTGGTAAGTTCGTCAACTGGATTGCGTCGGGGGTCAGGCGTCCGTGTGGTTGCCCCAGGCGGTGCGCGTAGTCGATTGCCTCGCCCAGCGTGGCGATCAACCCCAACGCCTCTACAGGGCGGCGTGGTTGCCCAATCGCTGCCGCCAGGGTTGGCGCTTCAAGGTATGGAGTGACGAGATAGAAATATTCGAGCGTTTCGCCAAAGTCGTTCAGCGGCAGAATATTCGGATGCCGTAGGGTGGTGAGCGTTGTTGCACCCTGCTCGAACAGTTGGGCGAAGCCAGGGGGATCACTGCGAAATGGGGAGACGATCAGGCTAACTGGCTGACCAAATAACCGTGGGTCGATAGCCCGATAGATCGTGAAACGGGCGGCCTCGGTCAGTTGTTCCAGTGGTTGGTAGGGGCCAATTGTACGCATACTCATACGGCGGTTGATTCTGCTGTTGGGGCCTGGTGGTTCGCCGCAGGCGCTTTGCGGCGTCGGTCGTCACGCATTCTCGTTCTCGATCCTCTGTTGCTGGTGCGTTGTCGCAATCACCTGGGCGAGGGCCAGGCTGTTCAGATGGGTCAGGCTGATTGACCAATGGGTGAGGCCCAGTTGGGCCGCGCGATTGGCGGCATTGCCATGCAGCACCAGGACGGGGCGGCCTCGGGCGTTCGCCAGGATCTCGATCTCGCGCCACGCCACATCGCCCAGCCCGGTTCCCAGCACTTTGGCGACCGCTTCCTTCGCGGCAAAGCGGGCTGCCAGGGAGTTCGTGCGGTTGTGGCACAACTGCCGCTCGGTTGGCGTAAAGACCCGCCCTAAAAACCGCTCGCCAAAGCGCGCGATCGTGGCTGCAATGCGGGCGGGTTCGATCAGATCGATACCGCCTTCGCAGGGGTTGACGTGATCAGGGTCGAATATTGGCTGGTAATGACTGGTGTTGCCCATTCTGCTGCCTAGAAGTGGCGAATCGTGGCCACGAGCGGTGATGGCCGCCGATCTTCCTGCAACGCATTGAGATCAGATTCAACCATCAGGGCGACCAGTTCTTCGAATGAGGTAGCTGGCTGCCAGCCGAGTGTATCATGGGCCTTGGTGGAATCGCCGATCAGCAGATCGACTTCGGCTGGTCGGACAAACCGTTCGTCGAGTACCACATAGTCTTCCCAGTTCAGGCCAACCTGTCCGAACGCAATCTCGCAGAATCGCCGCACTGTATGGGTGCGCTCGGTCGAGATGACGTAGTCGTCGGGGGTGTCTTGCTGGAGCATCAGCCACATCGCTTGTACATAATCACCAGCGAAACCCCAGTCGCGTTGCGCGTCGAGATTGCCCAGTCGTAGCTCGCTATCCAGGCCCAGTTTGATCCGGGCGACGCCATGCGCGATCTTCCGCGTGACAAATTCCAGGCCACGGCGGGGGCTTTCGTGGTTGAACAGAATCCCTGAACAGGCGAAGAGATCGTAGCTCTCGCGGTAGTTGACGGTGGCCCAATGGCCGTATACCTTGGCGACGCCATACGGTGAACGGGGATAGAACGGCGTTTTCTCGCTTTGCGGGGTCTCGACGACCTTGCCGAACATCTCACTGGATGATGCCTGATAGAAGCGCATCGCCGGGTTAACAAACCGAATCGCATCAAGCAGGCGGGTAACGCCCAGGCCAGTGACATCGCCTGTCAGAACTGGCTGCCCAAATGACGTGGGGACGAAACTCTGTGCAGCGAGGTTGTAGACTTCGTCTGGCTGGTGTTCACGCAAGATATTGATCAGCGCTGAGCCATCGGTGAGGTCGCCGGAAACCAGCGTGAGTTGATCCTGAATATGGGCGATCCGCTCGAAGTTCAGGGTTGAGGAACGGCGTACCATACCAACGACATCATAGCCCTTTTCCAGCAGTAGCTCGGCCAGATATGAGCCATCCTGGCCGGTAATCCCCGTAATCAGTGCCCGTGGCATGGTCTACTCCTTCTTCGCCGTACTTCGTTATTTAGTTGCCCCAGCCGCCAATGATTCAACAGGTTGCTCGGTCCTGGCCTCGCTGATTGCGCCATCTGGGGCTGGTAAGCCGACACCGCGATAGGTAAAGCCGAGGTGGGCAAGATCGGCTGGTTCATAGAGATTCCGACCATCAAACAGGATCGGTGTCGTCATCACTGCCCGCACCCGCGCCAGATCTAAGCCCTTGAACTCGTTCCACTTTGTCGCCAGAATGACCGCATCGGCCCCAGTGGCGGCCTCATATGCATCGGCGCAGAAGGTGACGCGGGGCGAGGCGATCTGCGCTTTGGCATTCTGCATTGCGGCGGGGTCATAGGCCCGGACATGGGCACCCCGCACCAGCAAATCGCTAATGATCGCGAGTGATTGCGATTCGCGCAGATCGTCGGTGTTTTCCTTAAAGGCGAGACCCCAAACGGCAATTGTTTTATCGTGGAACCCCCCGATGACGCGATCAAGTTTGCGGACGAAGGCGCGGGGGCCATCACGATTAATGTCCATGACTGCCCGCAACAGTTGCGGATAGCGGTTGGCTTCTTCCGCCATATATTCAAGCGCCTGAACGTCTTTCGGGAAGCAGGAGCCGCCAAAGCCAATCCCTGCTTCAAGAAAAGCGTGGCCAATTCTGGCGTCGAGCCCCATCCCTTCGGCTACCTGCCGCACATCTGCCCCGGTTGCTTCGCAGATCGCGGCGACTTCATTGATAAAGGCGATCTTGGTGGCGAGGAAGGCGTTCGACGCATACTTGATCATCTCTGCTGTGCGGAGATCAGTGATCAGGATTGGCGCTTCAAACGGGTGATAGACGGTGGCGACGTGTTCCGCTGCCGGGCGGTCGTTGGAACCAAGCACAATCCGATCAGGATTGAGCATATCGTGGACGGCTGACCCTTCGCGCAGAAACTCTGGATTCGAGACGACGGAGAATTGCGCGGTTGGCGGCGCGGTTTCGCTCAACAACCCTTCGACCATATCGCCGGAGCCAATCGGCATGGTGCTTTTGTTCACGATGATGGTGCGTCGCCCTGGGCTCAGATGTTTGCCAATCGAGTGGGCCGCCGCCCGCACGTAGTGCATATCGGCACCACCGTTGGGGCCAGCCGGGGTACCAACGCAGATGAAAATCAAATCGGCATTGGCGACTGGCTCGGCATAGTCGGTGGTAAAACGCAGTCGTTTCGCGTGCAGATTCCGGGTCAGCAGTTCCGCCAATCCTGGCTCGAAGATATGCGGCGTGCCAGATTGCAATAGGGCGACCTTGGCTTCGTCAATGTCGATACCGATTACGTCGTTGCCCTGATCGGCAAAGACTGCCCCAGTCCCTAACCCAACATATCCAGTGCCGACAATCACAATTTTCATCTGCAATTTCCTTCTCTTCTGGCAGTATTCGTTGCTGCGTTGTGTCTGGGCCGTCAGGCTTGTACGCGCTGTAAATAGCGGTTGCCAGTGCGTTCCTCGCCGATGGTGGTGGCGTCGCCATGACCAGAGTACACTACTGTCTCATTGGGTAAGGTCAGCAATTTGCGGTGAATATTGCTGAACAGATCTGCTTTATTGCCTTTGAAGAACCGCCACGCGCCAACCCCGTTGCGAAAGAGGGTGTCCCCACTGATCAGGATGCCATGACCGTAGAGGCAGATGCCCCCTGGCGAATGCCCAGGGGTCTCAAAGACGCGCAGCGCACAGTGGCCCCAGCGGACGAGATCACCTTCGTTCAGCAGTTGATCCGGCAGAATGGCGACATATTCGCGTCCGAGCAGCCGTTGACCATCCGGCCCATTTCCTACTACGAGTTCCACATCGTCCTGATGCATCACCACTGGTACCGGCCCCAGGGCTTCGCGTAGCACGGAGACAGCAGCCGTGTGGTCGATATGCCCATGCGTGTTGACGATCAGGCGAACCTTGCGGCGATCCCCAGCAGTGAGGGTATCGATTGTCTGAAGGATGCGCTCACCTTCATCGCCAGCGTCAATCACGATCAGTTCGCCGGTGGCGCGGCAGGTGAGGAGGTAGCAGTTGGCGGCGAGCGGGCTAACAACGAGCCGAGTGACGATTAGATCAGGATGTTCGGTGGTGGTAGTTATGCGTGGCTCTGCGGTATTCCCAGCAGTCATTCGCTTTTTCTACTCCTTCGTGTTGGCGCGCTCCGGCATATCCGCTAAGTGTAAACTCTGGCTATCGCTAGTGGCTAGCTTTTATTCGGACCCGATGATCGCTACATTGGTGATTCTGGCGCGATACCCCTGCCCCGATGCATAGATCTCAATCGATTCTAGCCGGACTGGTTGCGGCACCAAGGTGCGTAAATCGAAACGGAGCGGCGTCCATTCGCCTACTGGCACCTGTTGGGCCGTTACCAGGCTTGGATTGGGTGGAATCTTGCCGTCGGGGCTGGGGTCGACATAAAAGCCCCAGATCCGCGTATTCGCCCCATTGAAGGCATCGTAATAGTTGATCCGCACGATGATCGGGAATTCGCTGCCAACTTGCCCGCCGCCGGGGATATTTTGCTCGAAGACTTTGATGTCTGCCGTCAGGTCGAGTGAGGTCTGATCCGCCACACCAGTATTGTCCAGGATCTGCCGCACGCCCGTGTTGGCGGGATCGGTGCTGCTCAGGGAGCGGGAAATTTCGAGCGCACTGACGGCATTTCCCTGAATCATCTCTGGCACAATCGCCAGCCGCCCAAACGCTCCATCGATCTGCCCCGGAGTGCAATAGGCGATCCAGGGTGCAATTTGCTCTTTGAGGTTGCAGCCGCTGATCCCAATTGGGCCAAACTGACTATTGGCGACGAAATCGTGCCGGGCTTCGGTTGGTTCGCCCGCTGGCTGTCCAGGGGCCACAATCGTTTGTTGGTTGGTGATCAGGCGCAGTTCGTCGGGATAATTGGCGACACGGACTGCCCCAACGCCACGCCGCACGGAGGCGCGCACGGTCAGCGGTGAGTCGTCAATGGTGGTGTCGCTGGGGGTTGCCTGGACGATAAAGACCCCGCCGGCTCCGCCATCGCCTTCTTTCATCAGGATGGTCGTGGTGCCAGCGATCACCTGAAAGCGCGAACGGTGATAGTCACCGGGGCCAAGGGCGACTTTGGTCAGGCCGCGCAGTTGATTCATCGTGACCATACTGGCGGCGGAGAGGTATTGGGTTGCGCGGAGTTCAGAGAGCTTGACTTCAGTGTTCTCAAAGACCTGGACGGTACTGTTATCCCAAAAGGTCAGTAACAGTTGTGCGCCGCTCTTGGTTTGCAGCGAATCACCTTCATTGGCTTCGACTGGGCTGGTGATCGCCGTCCAGTTACGTTGGACGGCGGGGCGGATGAATGCCCGATCACCCTGCACCAGTTCTACCCGTACCGATCGCTTGTCAGTGGCATGGCCGCGATACCAGTAGCCCGCTCCGGCAAGGCTGCCAGCAAGAATAATGAACGCCGCAAAGGCCGAGCCGAGGCAGAGCCAGGCGCGGCGAGTTTGGCGTTGAATGAGGCTTGCGCTGCGGGCCAGCCTGGGCTGACCAGGGGTGTTCATCGGGTGCCTTGCTCCTCTGCGGCTACGTGCTGCGACCTGCCTGGCCTCCTAATAACGGCGCACTGGCGGCGCGGTTACGATCAGGTGTTCGGCATAGGAGGAAGTTTACCAGACTGCACGGACACACTGAGCCGCTTGCGCCGCTACGCCAGCGGCTGCGGTGATGCCGCAGGCGTTGCCAGGTAACGTCTGAGAAATTGCTCACGGAACGCTTCAAAGTTCTCAGCGACGATACTGGCGCGAATGGCGCGAACCAGATTGACGATAAAGTAGAGGTTATGGATTGAGGCGAGCCGGAGGGCAAGGGTTTCGCCAGCATGAAAGAGGTGGCGCAGGTAGCCACGGCTGAAGTGCTGGCAGGTGTAGCAGGCGCAATCAGCTTCAATCGGTGTTTCGTCCAGCCGATAGCGCGCATTTTTGATCTGTAGTCGCCCATCGGCGGTGTAGAGTGCGCCATGTCGGGCGAGGCGGGTTGGGGCCACACAATCAAAGAGGTCGATGCCGCGCTCGATGGCGGCGAAAAGATCTTCTGGCTCCCCGATCCCAAGCAGGTGCCGTGGACGGGTTTCTGGCAGAATCGGCAATGTCCAATCAAGAATTGCGTGCATATCGGCTTTTTCTTTGCCCAGCGAGCCGCCGATGCAGTAGCCAGGGAAGGGGCGACTGGCAAAGAACTCGGCACTTTGGAGGCGTAAATCGTGGTAGGCCCCACCTTGCACAATCCCAAAGAGGGCCTGATCATCGCGGCGCGTCCAGGCGGTCAGGCAGCGGTCGGCCCAGTGATGCGTGCGGGCCAGAGCGCGGGCGGTGTAGGCGTGGTCATGCAGCGGCGAGGTACATTCATCGAACGCGACGATCACGTCGGCTCCCAGTTGCTGCTGAATCCCAATCGAGACTTCGGGCGTAAAGCGATGCGTTGCCCCGTTGAGGTGCGAGGTAAAGGTCACCCCGTCATCGTCAATCTTCGTCAGCTTGGGGCGTTGTCGGCGTTGAGGGGCTTGGGTTTCTTCGCCGGGAAAGATTTTGGCGATTTTGCCAACGCCATGTTCGAGCGCGAAGCCCAGGCTGAACACCTGGAAGCCGCCGCTATCGGTGAGGATGGGGCCATCCCAGCCCATGAACTGATGGAGGCCCCCAAACTCCGCAATCAGGTCAGCGCCAGGGCGCAGATAGAGGTGGTAGGCATTCCCCAGGATCATCTGTGTACCCAGGCCGCGCAGTTCCTCTGGCGTCAGGCTTTTCACCGTCGCCTGCGTGCCAACAACCATAAAGGCTGGCGTTTCGACCGAGCCATGGGGCAGCACCAGTGTGCCAGCGCGCCCCCTAGTGCCAGGGATACGGGCGTCAATGCTGAACGATAATGGTGCGACTGTTGGCTGCTCTGGTTGTTGGCCCACGCGCTGCGCCTCCTTGCTGGCTGCTGGTCATCTGGGGGAAGATAACAAACGCGGTGCGATCCAGCTGGATCGCACCGCGTTTGTGAACGATCAATAGGTGAGCGTTACTTGATTTCGGCCTTCGCGCCAGCCGCTTCCAGTTTCTCCTTGGCCGCAGTTGCGTCTTCCTTGGAGACCCCTTCCTTGACGGCCTTGGGGGCAGCCTCAACCAGATCCTTGGCTTCCTTCAGGCCCAGGCTGGTCAGTTCGCGCACAGCCTTGATGACCTGGATCTTGTTTGCGCCGATTTCGGTCAGCATGACGTTGAACTCGGTCTGCTCTTCCTCAGCGGCAGCGGATTCGCCACCACCACCGCCGCTCCCCGTGGGGGCTGCGCCCGTCATGACCGGGGCAGCGGCAGTAACGCCGAACCGCTCTTCCAGGGCTTTGACCAGTTCTGAGAGATCCAAGACACTCATCTGCTCGATTGCGGCAATCAGTTCCTCTTTGTTGTACGCCACCAGTGCTACTCCTTTTCTTTCATTGCGCTGCTGCGCTGGTGCAGTCTGCGACTGCTCTTTTCCTTGCCAGCAAGGCTAGTCGCCTGCTGAAGCCTCTGCACCAGCGTCTGCTGGTGTACCGCCGAGTTGATCGATCCGCGCTTGCAAGACATAGGCAAACTGGCGGATGGTGCCACTCAGCACCCCAACCAGACCATAGAGTGGTGCTTGAATCTGCCCGACCACTTTGCCAATCAGCACATCGCGTGATGGCAGGCTGGCGATGGTTGACAGGGT
>JBDHWF010000040.1:0-27590 GCA_039810045.1 Chloroflexia bacterium | reverse complement strand
GCAGATTCTTTTAAGTAAGAGCTTGAAAAAACTGGTACGCCTGACAGGGGTCGAACCTGTGACCTCTTGCTCCGGAGGCAAGCGCTCTATCCACTGAGCTACAGGCGCGCGTTGTTGCGTATCCCGATACGGATCAGGGCCGCTGAACACTGGCAGAGTATAGCATCCGTAGCGTGACAGGGCAATAACGAATGGGGCGAACGACGGCCCTGCACCTCAGCATTCAGCAGGGCACGTGGTGCCACGCACCAACCACAGCCTCTTGACGGCACTGATGCATCATGATAGTATCCACACACGGTGGTGATACACCATCGGCGGGCAATCCCTCTCGTACCCGTAGGAGCGTGTGGTGACGAAGCTGGTCTTCGCGGCTGTTGCGAATAAAAAACGCCAGACCCACATCGTGCCCATCGGGAAGACGGCGGGGAGGTAAACGCACGCGCAGACTGAACCGTAAATAATCGTCAATCAACCCCGTGGGCCGAACAGGTTCACGGGGTTTTCTGTTGCTGCACAGTAGCATTGGTACACAGAAGGTCAGCAGATGCAGAACCCCAAGCATAACAACCACTGCCACGACCATTTCATCGCTGCTCCACCTGACTCGATCGGTGGAAACAGCATCCTTCCGTGGCTCCAGCGCCGCCGCTGGCTGATGCGAAAGGAGCCAGCGATGAAACGCACGCGGTAATAATCATTCTGGCGTGGTGGTCGGGCGCAGTAGCCAGAAATGATCGCAGCGCTCGCAACTCCCGCCACATGCTTACTCCTGTTGACAGACTGAACAGATACACGCTGATCGAGAAAGGATGCTCCGCAATGTTTACTGGTTCAATCACCGCCCTGATTACCCCTTTCCACAATGGCGAGATCGACGAAGCCGCGCTGGTGCACCTGGTGGAGTTCCAATGCGAAAATGGCACGACGGGCCTGGTACCATGCGGCACGACGGGCGAATCACCAACGTTATCCCCAGAGGAACATGAACGGGTAGTGGCGATCACGGTACGCGCTGCCCGCGATTGGGCCGCCCGCACCGGCCAACCACGCGTGCCAGTCATCGCTGGGGCTGGCTCGAACAATACAACCGAGGCGATTGCCTACTCGCAGGCGGCGGCGCGCGATGGCGCTGATGGCCTGCTCCATATCACCCCCTACTACAATAAGCCAACCCAGGAAGGGCTCTATCGCCACTTCGCCGCAGTCGCTGCGGCAACCACGCTGCCGATCATCCTCTACAACGTGCCAGGGCGCACTGGTGTCAATATGTTGCCAGAAACGGTGGCACGTCTAGCGCATGATTGCCCAACAATCGTGGGAGTCAAGGAGGCCAGTGGCTCGCCTGACCAGGCCAGCGAGATCATTCGCCTCTGTGGGCCAGACTTTGTCGTTCTTTCTGGCGATGACTCGCTGACCCTGCCCCTGCTGGCAATTGGTGGGCGCGGCGTCATCTCGGTCGTCGCCAATGTCGCTCCCGCTGCGGTCGCCGCGATGGTTGCAGATTGGGATGCTGGGCGAGTAGCCGCTGCCCGGGAACGGCATCTACAGCTCTACGGCCTCGCCCGCGTGATGTTCATTGAAACGAATCCCGGGCCAGTGAAGGCAGCGGCGGCAATGCTCGGGCTTTGCACCGGGGAATTGCGTCTGCCGCTGGCTCCCGCAACTGAAGCGACGCGACTACGCCTCGCCACGGCCCTGGCTGAAGCGGGGATCGAGACCGCCGCACCAGTTGAGGTTACGGCATGACTCCGCTACGGCTGACGATTGCTGGGGTGGGGGGTCGGATGGGTCGCGAGATCCTCGCCGCCGCCTGCGCTGATGACACCCTCACGATCCAGGCAGGGTTTGTGCGGCCTGGTAGTACACTAGTTGGCAGGGATCTCGGCACCCTGATCAGGGGCAGCGCCCTCGGGGTCACGGCATCCACCATCGACACCGCCCCTGAAATACTGCGTGATACCGATCTGTTGATCGATTTCTCGCGCCCTGGAGCGACCGCCACTTACGCACAGGCAGCGGCCTGTGCGGGGATCCCGTTCCTCACTGGCACCACGGGGCTCACTGCCGAAGACCGTGCGGCGATCGCACAAGCCGCCGCAACAATCCCAACATTGGTAGCAGCTAACACCAGTGTTGGCCTGACTGTCCTGTTACAGCTGCTGCCCACACTGGTGCAAGCGCTCGGTACAAGCTACGACCTGGAAATCGTGGAGACACACCACCGCCACAAGGCTGACGCCCCCTCTGGCACAGCTCTGACGATCGCCAACGCGCTCGCTGCGGCCCGAGCCAGTGCGCTCGACGAACACGTGCGCTACGGACGCGAAGGCCACGCCCCGCGTGCCACAGGGGAGATCGGCATCCACGCGATTCGCGCTGGCGCAGCAGCGGGCGAACATCGCATCATCCTGGCAAGTGAGGGTGAGCAGATCGAGATTCTGCACCGCGCCAATAGCCGCAGCACCTACGCTGCTGGGGCGCTGCGGGCGGCGCGCTGGCTCCACAATCAGGCCCCAGGCACCTACACAATGGCCGAGGTGCTCTGAGGCGAACAACAGGCGGGCGCAGAAAGGCATCTGCGCCCGCCTGTTGTCAGTGAACAGGACGATACCAGACGCTGCTGGCAATCAGCGTCGCCAACTGTCACTGCTCCGACACTGTGGTGTTAGCGTCGTGCGGTATTGCCCGTCGCTCGCTACCGCCGCTCGCAACTGGGCAAGCCACTCCGTGCCCAGCCGCCGCCCATCCGGGAATTGGTCGTCCCGATCCCAGCGCCATGTTGTGACCATCGCACGCATCAAGACCCGGCATGCGCGCAATAGGTTCTGATTAATGCCCGGATAGTGCGCACCGACCTCGTCGGGCGCATGAGCCAGATCGAATTCGACCGGGCCGCGACAACACGTCTCCCAGTCGATGAACAGCAGCCCATCATTCGTCCTGAGCACGTTGCCAGCGTGCGGCTCGCCGTGCAGCAACTGCTCAGCGGTCCCGCTGCCACTGATCACGCGCCGCAGGTCGCGCAGCACGCCGCCGAGCAACGCCCGATCGGCCTCGGCGAGCCGCGGGGTACGGGCACGATCATCAACCAGTCGCTGCGCATCGGCCACGCGATCCGTGAAATGCGGCACAGGCAGATCGATCCGCCGCAAGCCAGTATGCAACCGCGCGAGCGCAAGCGCAAACTCGTCCGGCGCGACATCGCGGGGGCCTACAGGCTGGTAGTAAGTCCACAGCGTGATCACGAAGCCGTCGCGCACGTAGGCCTGCGGTGTCACGCGCGGGTCGAGCGCCGCCACTGGGCTGGCGGTTTTGGCAAGCCGCCGAGCAACCTCGACCTCAAACTCTGCGCCTGCCCAGTGCGCCACATCCGCGACCCGGGCAAGCACATCGCACGGCAGAAGATGCACGGCGATTCGGTTCGAGGCGTGCAGGACGACTGCATCATCGACGCGTAGACCAAGGGCCTCGGCGCTCGACCTGGCAGCAGCGACCGCACGCAGAACATCTGCTGCCTGCATCGTTGCCTCCTGCCACTGACCGCACGGGGGCGCATTATTGCATATCGGCCATCTTGAGACGAGCCTCCCACGTCAGCGCTCTACAGATTTACGGCGATGCGGAGAGGCTCAGACAGGGTGGTTTGCGAACACGCCCTAATTCGCCTGACTGCGCTGCCAGAGCAATAACGCTAGCGGTTCGCGCATCAGAATTCGCTCGGCTTCGTCGCCAACGCCAAGTTCAGCACAATCAAGATAGGTGGAAAATGCAGCGTGGGCCAGCACAGTACGAGCCTGCTCATCTGCCGTGCGATCCTGGCGGGCAACCAGCGTGGCAAGCCGTTGCAGGAAAGTGAACTCTAGCCCATTCGGCGAGAGTACCGCCGTTTCAGGCTGCTCAAGTACAGGCATTTTCGCTCCATTATGCGCTCATAATCATCGCTAGCGTCCACCGCCGCGCACAACGCAATCGCAACTATCATACCCATGATTGACCCCGGAGGCAAATCATCACGAAGACCGCCACGCCCTTGCAGAACGGGGGCAGATCAGGCAAGATCGCAGACAGCAATAACCGATGATCGACACAAAGAAGGAGTGATAATGGCGACAGTATTGGCTGAAGTACGGCGTGGCGGTCAGGTGGAATCACAGCACTATGGCGCGATTGCGGTCAGTGATGTGGCGGGCAACCTCGTCGCGACAGCGGGCGGCCCCACACTGATGACCTACCTTCGTTCTTCAGCCAAGCCATTCCAGGTGTTACCAATTATTACCAGTGGTGCCGCAGATACGTTCGCCTTCAGCGATGCCGAGTTGGCAGGTGTGGCAGCATCACACAATGGTGAGCCAGTCCACCAGCAAGTAATCACCCATTATCAGCAATAATGCAGGTGCAGTGGTAGGCACCTACCATGCAACCTTCGCCCTGTAGGCAGACGCTGTATCGCGACCAGTGCTACTGTCCCTGCCTGTAAAGATGATCGGAGTAATGATGCCGCGACTGATCAGCGATAGTGTCGATATCTACCCTTTTCGGCGAGTCAATGGCCGCGCCCAATTCCTCGTGCTACTACGCCGGCCCGGCACGACGCTCGGCGGCACCTGGCACGCGGTGCACACCAAGGTCCGGCAGGGAGAGAGTGCGTATGGCGCGGCGTTGCGCGAGTTACGCCAGTCAATTGGCGTCGAGCCAACCCAGGTCTATAGTGCCGATATCGTCAGCCAGTTCTATGATCACTTCAGCGACTCTATCGCGCTCACCCCGGTCTTTGCTGCGCTGTGCGAAGGGCCAGGCCCAGTGATCCTCTCGCCTGATTACAGTGACTTTGCCTGGTGCAGTATTGATGAGGCGATCGCACGCCTGCTCGCCAGCGCCCAACGCGCGGCAGTGCGCCACATCGCCGCAACCATCACGGTTGGTGGCCCCGAATCGCAACTTTATCTGATCGACTGACGCACGAGCGATCTGTTTTCGGCGCGGTTACACCTGAATCGATCAGGTACCATCTACGATCTACTTCTTATACTGTCGCAAGCGTTCACGTAGGTCATTGATCGTGCCGTGCAACAATTCGATCAACCGTTGCGTGCCTTCCTCGCCTTTCAGCACATAATGGTTAATCTCGATTATCTTGGTGGTTGTCGCAAAAACGCTGTTCAATTCGTGGTTGAGCTTCACCCCACCCAACACTGGCAACCGAAAAAGGTTCGCCAGATCAGTACGATACATCGCCACTAAGTCATCAGGATCGGCGATATAGTTCTTCACCTCAGCTGTAATCGTCAAGGTCGCCTTGACGCCGATGATCGCCGACGATATCGCCCCACCGCCTGTCTTACGATCCAGCGTAATGTGGATGTAGGCTAACACGGGATCCTGGATCGACTTGAATGAGACGCGCTGCATATCGCTGCTGGCGGCATACTTGATACTGATGTAGCCTTGCCGCGCCATCGCCCGCACAATCTCGCCAACCAAAATCTCGTCTTTCGACTCACGAACTTCGGCACGATTATTGAACTTATTGAGGATACTGATCATGGTGTTACCCCTCGCTTAGTGTGCAGGATCTAACTGATCCGCCCGTGGAGGTATTTCCGCAAGGCATGAATGGTTGCCCCAACGTGCTTGGATAGTTTCGCGTAGTCCGTCTGATAGTGGTCGTCGATATAATCGGTGATATTCCAATAGAGATCGATCTGCGCGTAAATATAGCCAGACTCCAGATCAGCATCGATCGTGATTGTCCCTGGTTCTGCCGACTGAATATAGCCACTCTTGTATTCAGCTTTCACAGCTCCCCAGATCCGTCCCAGGTTATGCACCCGCTCGCCATAGCCAATCGTCACGCTTGCGACGTGGCCCAATACTTTGGCCTCTGCAGGGGTACGGGCGAGGTGTTGCAATTGATAAATCATCCGCTTATGTTCAACCATCTGCTGAAAACGCAAGTAGTGGTTTGTGCCATCGCTGGTCAGGTCAATCAGGGAGTATCCCTGGTCAAGGGTGCTGGTAATTACCGCACCAACAAATGCTTCATCAACCTGATGCGCAAAGAGGTTGGCGTTGAAATAGTCCCAACTGCCCTGGATCAACTCCCCAAATTGCCGATCTAGTTCGTCGTCCGTGCTGGCTGCTGCACGAGCAACCTGCTGTCCGCCAGCTGGCGCACCACCAAAACCAAGCTGTCCGCGCAACTCAGGATGATCAAATAATGGCACCCAATGCGGCAATCCCTCGTACCAGATCGCGCTATCAGCAGGAATTTGCCCCGCCCGATATTGGGCCACCAGATCAGACAGTCGAATGGGGCCAAGTTGCCCCTGCGCCGACCCAACATAGAGTGCTGTCGCTTCGGCGTGAGGAAGTGGGGGAAATGCAGTACTCACGGCTGTTGCCTCCAGCAGACTAGCAATTGCTCAGGAGATTTACCTCATCTACGAACCACAGGCACTACTTGTTTCGGCCCGATACGCAAGCGTCAACCAAGCCCCGAATTATCGGTGGGTAATCGACAGACCCTCGCTCAGATCTGGGTGAGGATACGATACACTATTCGCCAGGTTTTCGCAGTTCTAGATTTCGTTGACCACAAACTCAGAGAGTAGGGGGCGCGGTAGCCGCTCCAGCGATTCAAGATCACGACCACGGAGCAATTCCATCAGGCGGGCAGCAAACGCCGCCAGCACAATCCAGCGCACTGTCTCTTCTTCAGTACAGAAAGGCCGCATGATCCGCGACCAACGGGCCGCACTGTTAAACTCCTCACCAAGTTCGCTGATTGATTGCGAATGGCGCAGCCGCTGCAGGAGCGACCAAACCAAGTGCCGTGCAGCAACGGTGGTACCTGCATCAAGACGACCAGCCAACGTTTCCCGCAAGGCCCGACACCCAATAATCCATTCATCTGGAATAACCGTTGAGGCTTCCATGATTTTCCATCTCCCATTAGCAGTATTCTACTAGGAAACCACCCAACAGACTGTTTTACCGCAGTAACGATTCTTTGGTGATGATTATATTGCAGGTGAGGTCACGCGCTCAACTGTACGTATTATAAAGGAAATTACATACTCGTTACGAAATCAGCCCAGGGTGCTACGCAACGGAATCAAGTGAGCAAGCCATGACTGAGAGCAGATCTTCTAACTCGTGCGGATCAAGCATCGGGCGCACCCCTAAAGCACAGAGCTGATCTTCAAGTTGCTCGCGCTCGGGGCCAAGCGTCCCCGACGCTAAGACAATGATTGGCACTGTCGCAAGGGTCTCGGTCGCCCGTAATGACCGCACAAGCGCAAAGTCGTGTCGGCGAGCCACTAATAAGTCAAGCAGAATCAGATCTGGGGGTGGTTGATCGTCCAATCCCGCAATTGTTTGTTCACTGCTATCACGTACGATTACCCGTTCACCACGAGAGCGTAGGGCATTCGCCAATCCAAAAATAAGGAGGTCGTGGCCGATCAGCAGGCTCAAACGCTTCGGTCGATTCATCAATCCCTCTATGCTAGGATCAGGGAACTGTACGTACAGCATACCTGATCATGGTGAAAAACGCAATTTCGCTTCCTACCTTCGCTACGAATATTGCAGGTTCCATACCAAAAGCACTGCATTATACTATGCCGAATACTACCAGAGAGGGAGTAACTATGATGTGTAGCCTTGCCGATACTTTGGCGGCGTTGCAAACAAACGAAGCCGCCCTTGAGCAGTTCCTGTGTCAGTTCGTCCAGGCCGAGAGTGTCTACGATCCGCAACGTGGCACGACCGAGGAACCAGCCGCCCGCACGGTCTTTAACCTGCTGACAGCATGGGGGTGGTCGCCGCTGTGGGAAGAAGTTGCCCCTGGGCGGCCCAATATCATCGCCACCCTCACTGGCAATCGTCCCGATCATGGGCGGCGGTTAATTATTGAAGGCCATACTGATGTCGTCACACCTGGCGATCAGTCGACCTGGCAATATCCGCCTTTTGCGGCCACCATCATTGATGGCAAGCTCTATGGCCGTGGCACTGCCGATATGAAGGGCGGTGTTGCCGCCGCGCTATTTGCCGTGCGCGCCATTCAACAAAGCGGGGCCGATTTCTCAGGAACAATTGTGCTGGCAATCGTTGCCGATGAAGAAGGGTTGATGTTGGGGATCAAAGATTTCGTAGCGCGGGGCCACGCCGATCACGCTACCGCTGCCCTGATCTGTGAACCAGAGGGTGGGAGAGTTTGCATCGCCCAAAAAGGGGCGCTTCGCCTGCACATAGCGGTGCAAGGGCGCATGGCGCACGGTGCGATGCCGCACGCGGGCGCTAATCCTCTCCTGGCACTCGTCGCCTTCCTGGCGGGCTGTGAAGAGCTCGAATCAGCCCTGCGCCAGGAATTTGGCGTCCATCAATATCTAGATGAACCCTATATCACCCCAACAGTGCTGAGTGCAGGAACTGCGGCGCAGATGAATGTCATCCCCGACTACGCCGCCGCCTATCTCGATATTCGCACGATTCCCGAGACCCCGCACCCCCTGATCATGAATCGGCTGCGAGCGTTAGCCAACACCGTTGAGCAACGCTACCCAGAACGGCAGATCACGATCACCGTGATCGATGACCGTCCAGCAACGGCCACTGACCCGACCGAGCCTTTGGTCGCCACTATCGTTGCCGCCCACACCGCAGAGTGGGGCGCTGCCCCACCGTTCGGTGGCGTCCCTGGCACCACCGATGGCACGATCCTCTGGCGCGAACGCGGTATCCCACTCGTCACCTACGGCCCAGGAGATACCCTGATTCCTCATCAGGTCAATGAGTTTGTACGATTGGCCGAGGTTCATGCTGCTGCCAGAGTCTATGTCCGCACAATCCTTGCCTATCTATCCTAAATGAATAGTGGCCCACAAAACACCGGGAGAATAAACGACCCTGGTGGTGGTTTCACCGCCAGGGTCGCCTTGAAGCTCAGGAAAAACAACAACCACTACTCGTCAGTATCCTCACTATCGAGGGCCATACTACTAGCACCGCCAGTCGCAAAGTTAGCGATAATCGTTGGCGCTGCGGTATCGAAGCCAACAACATCAAGCATCCCCGGATCGTTCGGGTCGGCAATCGTGAAGTCGCTGGCAGTCATACCCACCACCACCAGCTTCGCCTCAGCGTTGACCTTCTGACGGTATTCCTGCAACGCCTGGGCAGGGTGGATCTTTCCCGCCCAGGTTTCGTTATCAGTCAGCACCATGAATACGTCAAACTCCTGCTGACGTGCTGTTGCCCAGGTAATCGGCAAAGCACAGTCAGTCCCACCCATCGGCAGGGCAGCCATCGCCTTTGTCACATCATCCAGTCGCTGGCGGGGGCTGATCGTCAGCGGAGTCAATCCAGGCATCCCACCGCCCCACTGCCCCCCGATATTGCCGCTCTGGGCCGCCGTGAATGCCACCATCGTGTAGTGTGGCTCGGTCGAGGCCGTGAGCAACGCCAACGCACCGGCAGCGACGCGTGGGGTAAGGCCACGCACTCCTGCAACCATTCCGCTATCCATTGAGCCAGAAATATCGATTGCCAGCAGCCAGCGCTTCCCAGTCGCCACAACATTATCAAACGACCGATAGAAGGCAGCATCAAGCGCATCAATAATCGCGGGCACAGGCTCCCAGGTATGCTTGCCCCGCACTCCCCGCCCAGCGCTATACGTAAGCATTGCCGTCAGGATGGCAATGGGATGAATTCGCGCCCGCCGCAACTGCTCATCATTACTCAACCGCTCAACGACAATCCGCGTTGCTTCTCCGCCAGGAGCCAGGAGGCCCAACCGCGTCATTGTTGCCAGGTTACGGATTGTGGCCCCAATCGGCATCTCTGGCAGTAACGCCTCCCAGACGGCAGCATCCTGCAACCACTGCGTTGGTACCGCTTCACGCGGTAGCCGATAGTCGCGGATCAGCCAGACGATCTCCCAAACGGTGGACGCCCGCTTCGCGCGATCCGAGGCCCAGAGCAATAACAATGCTTCGTCTGGGTGAGGATCGTCGCCAACCCCCGGCCAGCCCTGCGTCGTCCAACCATAAAGAATCCGCCGCGCATCGCTGGTCGGCTTTGGATGCGATAACCGCAGCAGATCGCGGTGTGACCAGCCATCACGTCCACGGTACTTCACTAACTGATAGGCGAGATCGCGCTCAGTTCTCCCTTCGTACCACGAAGCAACCGCCCGTCGCAGACCACGCCCCCACCCACGATACCCTTCCACAAATGCGGCAAAGTGCAGCAGGTGTGTGCCAGTGCGAGCCACGCGAGGCAAGGCAGCCAGCGCCGCCTTACGGCCATCATCATCAGCAAAGGCGGTCGCCAGCGCCAGCGCAAACAGCGCGGGATCATTCTTGGGTGCCCGTCCATCTTCTGCTATAGCCACGATCCGCTCAACCGCCCGCTTACTATCAGCAGCGATACAGCGCAGCACCGCCGCCGCATTTTCAGCGGTGAGTGCTTGCTCGGTCGCGTAATACGTGCCGCCCTCATTTCCCAGAATGAGAAAACGGTCCAGTCTCGTCCAGTCATCGACCGCCCAGGCGTAGCCACCAGCGCTGTTGGGGGTCTGCGTTGAGCCAGGAATCGGGGTATGCTGCGGCGTGCGTCGGGTCAGGAACTGTCGTAGATAGGTCATAACCCACCTCCAGAATCGTATGGGCAAAGACATACGCCCGCCAATTCAGGCATATCGGCCCACCGTGGCAACAGTGGGGGGAATCGAACCACCCACCTTCAGGTCTCCCGATGCCTCCTCAGCAAGGTTCCAGGGAGTCCTGACACGCTCACCATTGAGCTACACTGTTGAACGACCCTCCACAATGATTGTGTGGAGGCATTGTACGTGATCAGTTGCTGATCGTCATCTGATCGTCAGACCAGTACATTAGGGGACGGCTGACAGGATTCGAACCTGTGACCCCTGATCTGCAATCGATAACCCTCAACAGTCGGCCCAGAAGGAATCCTTCGAGGCAAGGGGAGTGCCAAGGGAAAGTGCTCTACCACTGAGCTACAGCCGTCATAACGTGAGACAATCGTCTTATCTCACTATGCACCAATTGGGGCGGATGACGGGATTCGAACCCATAACCACACGATGAATAGTCGATAACCCTCAAACAGTCGGCCCGCAACCGCGGTTGCGGGCAAGGTATGCGCTGAGGAGATTTGCGCTCTGCCAGTTGAGCTACATCCGCCATAGTGTGGGCAAGGAGTGGTCTGGGATTGCCCGCACCAACAGGCGCGGGAATAGGAGTCGAACCTAAAAAGCCGATAACCCAGGCGCGTCGGCCCACAGGCACTACTATACCGGCATGATACACAACACGCACTGCCCATTCGAACAGCGCCTAGCCCGTACTTTTCATCCCTGTCTACTTGATCACTACGTGAATAATCTCAGGGGATATGTTCCTTGCTTAGCGCCGTGGTTGTTCGATCTGCACATCAGCCCAGCACGCCACAGTATGCCCCTCGCCAACGGTGAACAGGCGTGGGGTATTGCGATGACAGGTTTCGTGAACAAAGGCGCAGCGTGGCGCAAAAGCGCAGCCTACCTCTGGATCGACCAGATCGGGCGGTGCGCCCCCAATCGCTTCCAGACGCTCTCGGTGAGCATCCATTCTGGGCACTGACCCCAGTAAGGCGATCGTGTAGGGGTGCCGTGGATCGCCAAAGAGATCGTAAATATTGGCTTCCTCAACCACTCGGCCACCATACATCACAATGGCCCGATCACACATCCCCGCCACCACACCCATATCGTGGGTAATCATGATAATCGCCGTGCCAATTTCTCGTTGCAGCGAGCGTAGAAGGTCGAGAATCTGCGCCTGAATCGTCACATCCAGGCCCGTTGTCGGCTCATCGGCAATCACGAGGTCGGGCTTACAGGCCAGCGCCATCGCAATCATCGCCCGTTGGCGCATCCCCCCACTAAATTGGTGCGGGTAATCTCGCACCCGCTGTTTGGGCGAAGGAATCCCCACCATCTGTAATAACTCAATCGCTCGCGCCTGAGCAGCGGCTGGCCGTAATTGCTCGTGGAGTTCCAGCACCTCGGCGATCTGGCGACCAATCGTCAACACGGGATTGAACGCAGTCATGGGGTCCTGAAAGACCATTGCGATCTGATTACCACGAATCTCGCGCATCTCATCATCATTCAACCGCAGCAGATCTTCCCCTTTAAAGAAGATCGAGCCGCTGACAATCTTCCCTGGCGGTTCAGGCACCAGGCGCATCAGCGACAGCCCTGTGACGCTCTTACCACAGCCACTTTCCCCAACCAGCCCCAGCACTTCCCCACGTCGTACACTGAAGCTCACATCTTCGACGGCATGAACCACGCCATCCTGGGTGAAAAAGCGGGTAGTCAGCCCCTGGACACGCAAAAGTTCGGGGGGCGGGGCGACAGTAGGGGTAGGGATTATGGGCAGGATGCGGTGTGACATGGCGAAACGGTCTCCCATTAACCATTGGTGTATTGCGGCACAGCGAAAGAGAGTACCCCGACAATAGAGGATAGCATATAGACCGTAAATCGACAGGGGTGAGCCGCCAGAACATCGCCGTGCTCCTCACTGTAGCCTCCACCACGACCTTGACTTCACGGCCCCTGATCGGCTACCATTGGCTCTGGCTGGGGAGTAGCTACCTGTGGTTTACCCGCAGGTCCAGTAGGTCGTCAAGACAGAGTGCCGTGTCACTCTCGGCCTATTGGTAAGTGCATGCTGCACTGATTGCAAGACCACCACGACAGATATTGCCGTGGGGTCTTTTTCTTTTGCCCTGCGGCCTGGCTGATTGGAGGCTAGGTCTTGGACTGGCAGTCAATTCTTCCCTATCTGGGATTTCTCGCTTTTGTGCTGGTGATGCTCGCCATCGATCTTGGCGTCTTTCACCGCGAATCGCACACCGTTTCCATGCGCGAAGCTGGCACCTGGACAGTTGTCTGGGTGACGCTAGCCTGTCTCTTTGCCCTTGGCCTCTGGTGGCGCAATGGCTCTGAACAGGCACTTTCCTTTATCACTGGCTACATCATCGAATACTCGCTCAGTATGGACAATATCTTTGTCTTTGTCCTGATCTTCACCTTTTTTGCGGTACCAGCGGCCTATCAACACCGCGTCCTTTTCTGGGGGATCCTCGGCGCGTTGGTGATGCGCGGGATCATGATCGCCCTTGGCGCAACATTGATCGACCGCTTTCATTGGATCATCTACATCTTCGGGGCATTCCTGGTTTTTACAGGTATTCGGATGGCGTTTCAGGGGGAGCAGGAGGTCAAGCCAGAGGATAACCCTATCGTTAAGCTCTTCACGCGGTTTGTCTCAGTGACCAAAGAGTATCACCACGATCAGTTCTTTGTGCGGCACGCTGGCAAACTCTTTGCCACTCCACTCTTTATCGTCTTGTTGATGGTCGAAACAACCGATCTGATCTTCGCCGTCGATTCCATCCCCGCCATCTTCTCCATCACGACTGACCCTTTTATCATCTTCACCTCGAACGTTTTCGCGATTCTCGGGCTACGGTCACTCTACTTTGTCTTGCGCGGGGCAGTCGATAAGTTTCACTATCTCAAATTCGGGCTTTCTGCCGTGCTTACCTTCGTTGGGCTGAAAATGCTGATTGGCTACTGGTATCACCTGCCAATTGGGATTTCCTTGGGTGTTATCGCATTGCTGCTCAGTGGCTCAATCATTGCCTCCCTGATTCGCGCCCAACGGCACCCTGCGCCGGACGATCACGACGAAGCTCCTGCACCAGCAACATTACCCACTAAGCCGACGAATCCCTCCAGCCACTAACTCCTTCGCGCACATACTCAGGCCCGCCCCTGGCAATGGGGCGGGCCTGTAGTCCATCAAGCAGCGGAAGCAACTATTAGCCCTCGTCATGGGCTGGTGTTGTCGCGCCGCTGCCATTCGGGGAAAGTTGCTGTCGGGCTAGCTCAAGTGCGGCATCAAAATCTTCGGCCTCAAAAAATCGATGTTCGAGGTGCCGCAGGCCGATCCGATGGACGCCCATCCAGTTTCCCCGTTGTTGCAGTAGTTGTAAGCGGTCTTCGTGCGCCGCCGCCTTCGCTTCCTCCGGCGAGTAAAACTCCTCATCCAGCAGTGACCACGCATCGGGCAAAGAATCAGGCCCGGTATAAGTTCCATCCTCACGCCAGATACACCGAGCGATAAAGAGTGTCATTGTGCCTTCTCTCCATTTGCTAGCAAAAAACCAATCGCCATTGTTCTGCAAACTCTATTCCATCACTCCCCTACGACCTGACAACGATAACGGCGATTCGACAGATCGCCGAATCGCCGTAACCGAGAGTACGTCAGGATAGAGTTAGGGCCGCCGTGCGCCCACGTAGTGCTGCGACCAATACGCGTCAGTCAGGCTACTGATGACCGTGCCATATCCTTCGCTACGCGCGTGGATGAATTGACCGTTCCCGATCGCAATTCCATCATGCGTAATGCCAGGGCCAAAGGTATCAGAGAAGAAGACGATATCCCCTGGTTGTTCCTGGCCAACAGGAATTGCCGCGCCCACGCGGTACTGCTGTGCGGCGGTGCGTGGCAACGAAATCCCAGCAGCTTGCTGATAGACATAGCCGACAAATCCCGAACAGTCCCACCCTGCTGGTGTCGTGCCACCATAGACATATGGCACCCCCAGATAGCGTTGGGCAGTGGCAACAATCGCCTGTCCTCGGCTACTACTCACAGGCGCAGTTGAGGCAATCGGGGTAGCACTGGCGCGCGGGGCCACCGAAGGGGCTGGCGTTGCGACAGGTGAGGCCGCAGGGGCAACGGAGGGGCGTGCGGAGGGCGCGCTAGCGGGGGTAATTGTTGGGGCTGGCCCGAGATGCTCACCAAGCACCCAACCAACAACACCAGCATAGTTGATCTGATACCACGGTGCGCCAGTGGTATCAGCCTCGGGACCATCAACTACCTGCACAATCGCGCCAGCAGGCGCAAAGGAGACAATCGGGGCATCCAGGCCAGGATTGGCCCGAATCCGCAGTTGATAACCATCGGTATTGATGACTTGGGCAGCGGCCCCAACGGTCACCCCTGCAACAGGCGCAGCAGGAGCAGGCGCCGCCGATGGTACTGGTGTTGGAGCTACCGACGGGGCAGGTGCTGGTGAAGGCGAAGGAGTAGCCGTGGGCGTGGGTGTTGAGCGTGGCGCAACTGAAGGGGCCGGAGGGTTGAGGTTTGCCCCGAGAAGACTACTCGCGACCCAGCCATCCACTTCCGTATAGCGCACTGGCACCCATTCATAACCTTCAGCAGTGCGCGAGGCGCCCAGCCGTACAACCTCAGCCCCTTCGGGGATTACGAGCAAAATTGCGGCATTCAGGCTTGGCTCAGCCCGCAACCGCGCCCCACGACCACCTGTACCAGTGATCCGCGATCCGCCACTGCCACTATTCACCGTTGAGCCAGTATCGGGCGTTGCGGTCGGCTCAGGAGTTGGCGCAGGCGCAGCAGGAGTAGCCGTAGGGGCTGGGGCAGCGGCGGGGGCTGGGACAGCGGCGGGATCACCGAGCCATTCAGCAGAAGCCCAACCAACTAAGCCACCACCACTAATCTTTAACCAAGTGACCCCATCACCAGAGTTTTGGGGGCCATCAATGATTGAAACAATCGTTCCCTCGGCCAGTGAGCCAACCATTGGAAACTGGCGACCAGCCCCGCTCCGCACCGTCAGGCGATCACCTTCAGTGGTGATAACAACTGCTTGGCTGCCGACAACTGGTTGGGCAAAAGTGGTTTGAGGGGCAATCAACTGGAGGGGGAACCCAAGAGAGAGGACGACGAAGAGGAGTACCCAGAAACGACGGTGGCTCAATCGATGGATCGAGGCCATCTTAGAACTCTCCTTCCCTGTGAGTCGTGAAATAACCCACAGCATACCTGCTGGGCGGGAGAGTTATGGAACGATAGTTGTCTGCCCGTGTGCTAATCAAGCGGGCTTCGCCTCCCTAAACCCTACAACATCAAGATCATTTACCTGCTAGTGGGCTGGGCCAAAATAGCAGGGCGACCCATGAATGGTGAACAATTGGTTGAGCAACAGTAGAAATTTGCTAAGCCCATAATAACGAAAAACCCGCATTCGTCAAGGGATTTTCCTTCATTTTTCTCATTACACTGAATATTGACCAGTACGTACACCCTGAATGGGCGTGTACGTTTGCGGTTTTGCTTTCATTGGCGCTCGTGTTACCATCACTGCGCAAAGATCCAATTGCTGCGCCAAAATCTATTCTTGAGCAAAGAAGGAGGAGCGAATGGCCACCAAAGCAGACGTACTTGCCGCAGTTGATGCTGCACGAGAGGAGATTATTACCCTGTGCCAGGACCTTGTGCGAATCCCTTCGATCAATACGGGGGTGATGCCTACTGGCGACGAAACTCCTGCCGCCGAACTATTACGCACCAAACTTGCGGCTGATGGCATTATCGGCGAAATCTTCGAATCTGCACCGAATCGCGGCAACTTTGTCGCACGGCTCGCCGGAAGCAGTGGCAGCCCCCGGCTGCTCTACCTCTCGCATACCGATGTGGTCCCTGTTGAGGATGAAGCAGCCTGGACGTATCCACCATTCGGCGCAGAGATTCACGAGGGGCGGATCTACGGGCGCGGGGCGAACGATATGAAAAACACCGTCGCCGCCGAAGCGATGGCGATGATTCTCCTGAAGCGGTCGGGACTACCGCTACGCGGCGATCTGATCTTTGCCGCTGGGGCCGATGAAGAATCAGGCGGGAAGTGGGGCTTCGAGTGGCTAGCAGCCAACCATCCCGATCAGCTACGGGCAGACTTTGGGCTCAATGAAGGGGGTGGCGCCCTGGTTCACGCTGCCGATGGGCAACTGGCCTATCTCGTCAACACGGGTGAGAAAGGTCGCCTGGAGATTGTGATCACGATCAAGGGCCGTGGGTATCACGCCTCACAGCCGTGGCGGGCTGATAACGCAGTCTACAAGGCTCAGGAGGTCGTGAAACGAATCGCCAACTACGAACCAGAGCGCCATGTCGACCAAGCCTTGATCGCCCCATTAGCTAAGCTCTATGGGGTGCAAGAGACGATCACAAACGAGAATGTAGATCGGATCGCCACAGAGCTCGATCAGCACAATCCTAACTGGGGATCATCGCTGAAAGCTATGACGCGGATGACGTTCGTCGCCTCAATGATCAATGCGGGAGTGAAGTCCAATAGTGTCGCCGAGAGTTGCACCGTAACGTGCGACATTCGCACCCTACCTCACCAGGACGAAGCCTATGTACGCGAGCAACTGACCCAACTCCTCGGCGACCTTGATGGGGTTAGCTTCGTCATCAACTACACTGCGGTGCCTAGCGCCTCGCCCTACGATGGCGACGGGGCCGACTTTGCCAAGAGTGTACAAGCGGCGACCAAGACTGCGCTGGGGCGTGATGACCTCACCTTTGTCCCTGGCCTGACAGTTGGGTTCACGGACTCGCGGCTGGTACGGCATCTCTGCCCGATTATCTACGGCTATCTGCCGAGCCACCCCGACGCTGATCCGAGCAAAGGTGGGGCGCACAATATCAATGAATCAACCGATATTGAGTCGCTGATCCTCTCCACAAAAATGCTGGTGGCGCTCGCCTACGATACGTTGGCCTGAGCGACGGATCAGCGGCGGCGAACTAACAGCCGCCGCAATCGACCGGGCAGCGTTGGCCGACCTTGCTTGGCTAACGCTGCTTCGAGTTGCCGACAATAGTCCTGCAATGCCGTAGCATCAGCGGCCAGTTGCTGATACGCGGTCTCAACTCGTTGCCGCTCGGCGCGCTCGGCTGAGAGTGCTTGCTGTGCTGCACCACCAGCGTTCCCCTGATCAACCTGCTGGAGCAAGTTTGCCAGTTGGGCCTCTGTCCCATCGGCAGCCGCTAACTGCCGTTGAATCAGATCTTCCAGGTAAGCAGCATAGTCGCTCAGTGGCATCTCTGGTAGCCAACGGGGCCGATCGGGAATCGGCGCTTCTTGCTCAGTCATCTCCCTTTCCTTTGCATGCTGGGCGAGTGCCTGCTGATAGGCGTCAGCAGTGATCGCGGCGACCCGTCGCCAGCTAAACTGCTCAGCAACCGTGGAGCCAAGCGTTGTTGAGAGCGGAGCAGCGTAGGCCGCCGCTACAGCATCACGAATCGATGCCGTATCATAGGGATCGCAGTACCAGGCAGCGGCACCCAGATACTCATCAGCAGCACTTTCGCGAGTACTGACAATGTTGGCTCCCCCCAACGCCCCTTCCAGGCTCGACAGGCCCACAGACTCAAAAAGGCTCGGTAGCGCGTGAACGCGGGCGGCAGCGTACGCATCGGCTAGCGCCTCCGGCGTATCATGGGGTAGAAATAGCACCTGCGCGCCACGGGCTGTTGCCAGCGCACGACAGTCGGCAACGTAGGCGGCAAACTCTGGTGGTTCTGCCCCGATCAGCACCAGTGGATACCCCAGGTCGGCGCAAGCAGCAATCAGGCGATACTGATTCTTACGATCCTCTTTGCGGGCGACACAGAGGACAAAGCCACGATACGGCACCCCATATTGCTGGCAGAAGCGCTGACCATCCCCATTTGCGAACTGGGTCTCAACACCGTTCGGTACCACCTGCACCTGCGCCTGCGCCATTGCCGCAGGAAAAGCACGGCGTAAAGCATCAGCCTCGGCCTCGGCATTCGGCAGTAATACAGAGGCCGCCTGTAACACAAACGCCTGCCAAGCGCGCTCCCGCGCTACTAACGCAGCCACCTGTCGCGCTTCCCACCGTGGTCGTCCCGTCGGCCAGGTTGCAGCCCGATAGGCGCTCAGATCCCAGAAAATCGTGGAAAGGACGATGGGCAATCCCCAGTTTCGCGCCTGAATCGTCTGCCGCAGCGGTGCTTCAATGATGGTGGTATTGAAAATGTGGATCAGATCGTACGGGCGGAGATCAGGAAGCGGTTCCGCAGAGAGATCAGCATCTATCCCAAGTTCCCTTAATGCCGCCAGCGTGCGCTCGGCCTGCACCACATCGCCGCCCGGACGCTCCTGATAATTATCACGAATCCGCAGCAGTACCCGCATCACTCCCCCTCAACTGCCAACGGTCTACCGCGATCAACTAACGCTGCGGCAATCTGTGGATTCCTGGCCGCCCGCGCTGCCTGATCAGCAAATCCCTGGGCCAGTTGCGCCCGGATCGGGGCTGGATCAGCGAGTAGCTGATCGAGGACAGCGATCAACTGCGCGGGCTGCCCACCCCACGGCGAGCGACAACACCAGGCGAGATCAAGGCTCGCCAGAAACGCCCTGACTTTGCCGTCAAGCGCAATACCAAGGACAGGCACGGCCGCCAGTCCGCCAAAGATCAGCGCGTGCAGCCGCGTGCTAACCAGGGCATCGCACTGGGCAAGCAGCGCCTGAGCGTCCTGATACGTTGCCAGATCTTCGTCAATCACCGCCCGTAAACCGTGGCGCATCCTGGCGATCACCGTCGTTGCGATCAGGCGATCATCATCGTTCCGTTGCTGAAAAATGAGGAAGCGCGGTGTTGCGTCCCATCGTGCTACAGCATGGTCAGCAAGCTGTGCCAGTGTCGTCAAATAGTGTTCACTGTGGGCAGTTGACCAGGCAGTCTGGGCGGCAGCGAGCCACGGGCGCACAGCAAACCCGACCTGTCGCTGGGCAGGCGGCGGCGCCACAACCGTTGCCAAGCGCACGGCGGGGTCGGCAGTAAGCTGCGGCCAGGGATCATCGACACCCAACGCCACCAATTCGTGTTGTGAAAAACTATCCCGCACCGTAATCGCCGTTGCCAGCGAAAAGGCTAGCCGAGCGAGCCGCCGACCCGTTGCGGTCACCAATGGGCCAACACCCACCCCATAAAAGAAGATCGGCACCCCATAGAGATGTGCCGTCAACACCGCCCGGTAATATGGAAAGCTGCCATCCTCACTTCCTTCGAGCAGGCCCGTCACTGGCACCGGGCGCTCATAATGGTCGTAGAACAGGCCGCCGCCACCGACAATGAGCAAGTCAGCAGTGGCGATCGAACCAGTGAGATAGGGGCTATCCAAACTGAGTGGGAGAATATCTGACCCCGCTGGTAATGCTGCAGGATGCCCACCAGCAATCGTAAAGTGGGCAGCAGTCAAGGCAGGACGCAGTTCCGCCAGGATCGCGGCCAGGATGGCATCATCGCCGAGATTCGTAAATCCCGCAGCCCCAACGATCACAACTTTGGTGGTGCCCGCATTCATGGCCTGCGCCAGCGTTGGAATTGCGCCCGTAATCCCTGCGACTCCACTGCCTGCAACCGCGCTTCCAACGTCTTACACCACTGCTCGCGTTCAGCCAGTTGCTGCACCAGTTCTGCCTGCCATGCTTCCTGCTGAGCAAATGCCGCTTTCGTCTCCGTCAGTTCAGCCTGTAACTGCTGCGCGGCCTCTGCCTGTTGCTTCAGCGCTGGCTGATCCCAGGTAAGATGGCGTAGTTCGCGCCAAAGTCGTTCGCTCAATCGTGTGCGAGCAGCGATCAACATCTCATCAATCTCGGCTGGCGTCAGGTTACGGGCCACTTCTTCGACAGCGGCTTCAGCCATCAACCCTGGGCCTTCGATCGCAGCCCATTCTTCCTGCTCAGCCGCTAATTGCTCACGCCACGTTGCCAGGAACAGCGCCCGATTCGGCTCATCAGCGCTAAAGCGCACATCGTTCACACTGCTGAAATGATAGAGCTGGCTTTGAGGAGCGTACTGAATCGTTAGGCCAGCCATCCGCGCGCGACAGCAGAGATCAAGATCTTCGTAGCTGTTGCGATAACGTTCATCGAATCCGCCGAGTTGCTCAAATGCCTCGCGCGCGATCAGAAAGACCGCACCAGTTACCGCCCGCGCCTGCCGCGGCACAGCCACCGCAGGGGTAGTCACAGGCTGCATATGGTAAAGCGATACGGGATCGCCCGCACTATCAAATGCCAACCCCGCGTGCTGGATTGTTTCATCAGGATAGCGTAACTGGCTACCAACAATAGCTGCACCAGTCGCTTCGGCGGCATCAATTAGGGCTGATAACCATCCCGCTAACGGGACAGTATCGAAGTTGAGAAGTAGCAACCATTTCCCCTGCGCCTGGGCCGCACCCAAATTATTCGCTGCGGCAAAGGTGCAGGGTACCGACGCTGGAATCACCCGACTCGGCCCGCCAAGCGCGGCGGCAAACTCTGCGGTGACGGTCTGCCCGCTATTCTCAATCATTAACAGTTCAACGGGCAGCTCAGGGTTAGGCCATCCTGGGAGCGAATCGACCAGGGCTGGCAAACCCGTCCGCACATAGCAATGCGGCCCATAGAGTGGCATGATGATACTGACGAGTGGCGTAGGGGCATTACCAGATACCATCAGCGATCGACCTCCTCTGATTCAGGGTGTAATCACCTTCGTTGCCTGTCTAGAGCCGAACTGCTCCATCAAACACTGAGCAGTATATCGAGCATTACTGTGGGCGGGTCATCATCATCGCTTCCGCAAGATCATGCGGATCGGTAACTGTTGCCCCAACCACAACCAGCCATAGCCTACCACCAAGAGCGAAACGGGAGCCAGGAGGGCCGAACGCCAGCGAAATAGCGGGGCTGTTTCCTCCAGGCGCAAGCGCCACGGCGCACCATACCGATAGGCCGCCACCGCAATCGGTATAGCCGCCAGGAGTACCAGAAGTTCAACCGTGCGCCAGGCACGCTGGTCTTGGCTACCAACGGGGCCACTACCCAAACGACCAAAGAGATGCGCCAACCAGACAGCACAGCCACTCCCGATAGCCGCTTGCACCAACAATAGGACAATAATCGACAAAAACCCTGGGATAATCGACTGCTGCAAGAGGTAGGCAGCCCCCAACCACACGGCAAACCCCACCATGCCACCAGTTATTGCCGCAGCGATACTGCCCCAATAGCGCCCAAGGAGGGCGAATAGAAGCGCGTAGCAAGCTATCGCCACAGCGGTGCCAACGAGCCACGGAGCAGCACGACGGGGCACTGGTAAGCCAGGGGTATTGCTAACGGTTGCCAGCAAGCGATCTGCCTGATCGACCACACTCGCCGCAAGCTGATAGCCATAGGCGTACTGCTGTTCCTGAATCGCTCGGTCAATGACTGGATGCTGGGCCTGCGCGGTCAGTAACTCCACAGGGTACGGTACGCCAAACGGTAGGGCATTCGCCACCAGATTGGTTCGCTGGCGGGCAAGGCTCGCTGTCGTTTCCGCCTTTTCCTGGTCGTCACCAGCAACAACCGACCAGGCGATGCGGCCACGCGTCTCAAACGGATAGGGCGCGCCAAGGACTACTGCACAGAGCGGGGCAAAATCATTGGGATCGAGTCGGCGCTGTGCGCTTACCCGGCTGCCTGCACCACTAAAGGTAAGTTGGAGATCCTGGCCTGTCCCACCAGCAATAACAAGCAGGGCATCACGCCCAGAGAGTGCGCCGCCAACAACCGCCAGCGTGTTCCGCAGCGTCATTTCATGCTGTAACCCCTGTTCGGTCAACCCAGGCAATTGCACAATGATCAGGGCATTGCGCCGATCAGCTAATGCATTGATTGTTTCATCCAGCAGTGCCGTGTTGGTTGGCGTTGGCCCAGGGCTGCTCGCGGGCAAAGCCTGACCACCCAGCCCAAAGAGCAGTTGCCAGTTCTTCGGGCCGATCAGTAACCCCCCACGCCCCTGACTAATCACCCCCCGCACAACGGTATCGGGCGGCTGACCAGCCGTATCCATGACCAATTGTGGCGCAGTACCACCACTCGCCACATTACCTGCCAGTAATTGCAATGTGGCCTCATCGAATGAGGCAAAGTCAGGCCGATCAATCAACAACGAGGAAACAGGAGTAACTGCATTATTCCCCAGGGCAGCACGTAACTCCAGGGCAGCGTCCGCGTCAAGTTGTGGGGCCAGGATAATCAGCATCCGCTCTGCCAGGGGCCGCCCTGCCACAAATCGAATCGGGTCACGCGCTGGTGGCAACGGTGGAGTAACCCGAATGGTAACGAACACCCCAATCAATCCCAGGATAGCCAGCAAGCTGGCTGGCACCAATGTCCATAACCGCTGTGCTTTGCCTGGCACTGGTGGGGAAGATTCCGCATCAGGCAGCGGAGTCGCCTGAGCGATCAGGGAAGGTGGCACACCCACCCGTCGACGCGCCTTTTCTGTGCGGCGGCGTTTACGGGTGCGGGCCATCACTTCCTACCAAATGCGAGACTATGTCGATGAATGAGGATACTCTGCAAAATCCCTTGCATCGCCAACTGGGCGACAAGCGGTGTACCGCCCTGACTGATAAACGGCAACGGAATCCCCACAACTGGCAAAATACCGACATTCATACCGATATTGACGAACGCCTGGAAGAACAACATTGTTGCCGCACCAACGGCAATCAATTGCCCAAACTCGTCGCGGGCCAACTGCGCCACCCGCAAATAACGCCAGATCAGTAGCAGGAATAAGGTAAAGAGTGCAATCGCACCAATAAAGCCAAAATTACCAATCGCGTGGGCAAAGGCAAAGTCTGAGGTACTTACAGCCAACGACTGCTGTTCATTCAGGATTGCGGCATCAGCGAAACGATGGCCCAACCAGCCCGCCTGACCAATCGTCACGCGAGCGTTCACGACGTTGGCGCAAAAGTCGAGCGTATCGCGATCAGTATGGGCAAAGCAGGTAATGCGATCTTTTTGATACTGATGAAACAGTGGCTTCACCCCCAAAATCCCATTCCAGGCAACCCAGGTAATGGGGGCAATTGCCACCAGACAGGCCAACAGATAGAGCATACGAGTACGGGAAAGGGCGAGGATCCCAAACCAGATCGCGACAAAGATCAGCGCAGTACCAAGATCTGGCTCAATAAAGACGAGTACGGCGGGAATCGCGGCGAGAACCCCGGAGAAGGCAAACGAAAATGGCCCTCGAATATGATCGCCACGCATCGTGATAAACGCCGCCACCAGTACGATTGTGGCAAGTTTTGCTGGCTCAGAGGGCTGGAATGAGACGGGGCCAAACACAAACCAGCGTTGCGCTCCGGCAATCGCCTCACCAATCTTGAGAACCAGTGCTAACAAGATCAGTGCTGCACCATACATCGGCAACGAAAGTAGCCGCCACATTCGATAATCAAAGAGCGCCAGCAGTACCATCAGCACACAGCCAATAACGGCAAACATCGCCTGTTTCGCCAGCGCGCCAGTGAGTGAGAGATCACGGGCATCAGCGCTGAAGATGGAGAGCAGCCCAAACCCCACCAGAATTAACGTAAGGATCAGCATAGCAGGGTCGGCCTCACGCCACTTATTCGGCTGTTGCGAAGGTTCGATCATCGCCATTATCGCTGAAGCAAGGCCCTAGCACTGAATACTCATGCTGCCGCCCAGCCTCATCTCCTCCTTACCGTCAACCACTCAGCAAACTGCAGCAGCAAGTATAGCGAGGCCAGCGGAGCTAACGCAAAGGATCGCGGCGCAACATCGCCCGCCACTTCAAGCACGCAAGGCCACTGGTGCAGTAGGCCAAACCCGCCCTTGCTCTTGCCACGCTTGCAGGAAGGGGATCAGGGAGTTTGGTCGCAGATCAACGCTGGATAATGCCGCCAGCGGCAACCAGCCCGGCTGATAACAACCGCGCGTAGGAGCCGCCATACCACTGACTTCAGCCCCATCCCCAGTGCCAAAAGCACCACCAATGCGCGTCGCCAGAAAAATCTGTTGGTGCATCGCCGCATCCTGAAGAATGGCAACACACGGCCCAATAGCGACAAGCAACCCCAGTTCTTCAGCTACCTCACGGGCCGCCGCGCTAGCGGGCGACTCGCCTGATTCAACGCCACCACCCGGTAAAACATAATAGTGCTGCCCAGCCCGCCAGCGTTCGATCACGGCCAGCCGATCAGCTTCCAGTAACAGGACTCTTGCCCGCAGGTTCAACTGCTTCCCTCTGCCACCAGCGCGAGGATCGTCGCGCCAAATGAGTCAAGCTTCGCTGGACCAAAGCCTTTAATTGCGCCCAATTCATCCAGGCTAGCGGGCAGTCGCAAGACAACTTCAGACAACATCGCATCTTTGGCAATAATGTACGGTGGCACTGCCCGTTCACGGGCCTCAGCACTGCGCCAGGCTCGCAGCCGCTCTAAAAGCGCCGTCTGCGTTGGGTCAAGGGCGATCTCCGTTGCGGCTTCATCACCCACGACCTGGGCTGTGCCAGTGGTGAGTTTAGCCATCGTCGCTGGCGACCGTGGTGCCGCGACTGTCGTCGTCGCGTAGGCGGCGAGGTTCGCCTGCTCAGCCGCAGCGCCGCGTGTAGTGAGCGAGAGCGGGCGATATTCTCCCTCACCACGCACAATATAGTCGTCAGCGATCAGTCGCTCGATCAGCGCATCGATCCGGCCCTGGGATAACCCTGCTAAGGCCCCAAAGCGGGGGTTACGATCTTCCTTGATTGAGGCCGTAATTGACCCAGCCAACACTTTGGTCAAGCCTGTTTTCCCCACGTTGAACGGCATCCGCCGTAAACAATCGAGTACCAGCCAGGCTGCTTCATCGTCAGGAGGCGGGGGTGGCGATCCGCCTGAAGCACCCGCCTGCTGCCCCGCCTGTGGTTGTGTTGTCGCTGTTCCCAGGCAAATGTCACAGGCAGTCTGGCATGGGGCAAGGCGTTCGCCCAAGTGTGCAGCCAGGGCGACATGGCGGCAAGTGCGGCCAGTGACATAGGCGATCATCCGGGCGATCCGCTGCTCGTTCTCGCGGTGTACTTCGTCGAGCAACTGCGGCAGACTTTCGGCGGCATCGGCTGGGGCGGGCAAAACCAGGCGCAAGCAAAGCTCCCGGCGGCCACTACTGACTACCAGTGCCTCAGTATCTTCAGCCCAACCAAGCAGCAAGCCCTCCAATTCAGCAGGTGAGATTGCCAGGGCAGCGGCCACAGCTACTGTATCGATAACGGTTGCCTCCCCAGGGACGAGCGGCACAACCTCTACAAACGCTCGCCAGCGCGGGTCAGTCGCGGCCATAGCCCGCCTGAGGGTTACTTCAAGGGTGCGTGGGGCGTCAGGCTGGCGTTCTAGCAGGCCAGCCCGTTCGAGGATGCCGAGGGCGATCCGCAAATCTTGCCCGTCCTGCTCAGCAGCCTGGTCAACGGCTAATTCATCCGGGCTGACCACGCCCCAGCCACGGCCCAACACTCGCCGCAATTGGGCATAAATCCGGCGCAGTAACGCAATATCAAACTCATTATCGCTCGCCCGTTTGCGTAAGGTAGCGTTGTCGCTGCTGGCGTAGAGGAGAATACAATGCGCCTCCTGCCCATCACGCCCCGCCCGCCCCGATTCCTGAGCATATGCTTCAAGGGAATTGGGCGGGCTAAGATGGACGATAAAGCGCACATCAGCCTTATCGACGCCCATCCCAAACGCAACGGTGGCAACCATAATCGGCACTTCACCAGCCATAAAGCGGCGCATCCGCTCAGCGCGGTCGCCAGGGCCGAAGCCTGCGTGATAGGCCAGCGCAATATCAGGATCGGAGCGCCGCGTTTTCAACTCGTTATTCAGGAGCTTGGCGACTTGCTCGCAGCCCTCACGCGAACTGACATAGATAATCCCGCAGCCCGACTCCTCGCGGCAGATCGCAACGACTTCGCGGAGTTTCGCCTCGCGATTAGGGAGGCGACGAACGGCGTAGTGCAGATTGGCGCGAAACAGGCTGACGCGCACCTGCTCCAGTTGCCGTCCCAGTCGCTGGGCAATTTCGCTGGCGATCTCCGGCGTGGCGGTAGCGGTCAGGGCCAGGACAGGCGGATTCCCCAATGCGGGCAACACCTGCGGTACGATCAGATAATCGGGCCGGAAGTCGTGACCCCACAAGCTGATACAGTGCGCCTCATCGATCACGAACCGCGCCACGCCTGCCGCTGCCAATGCCCGCAGAAAGGGTGCCTGTCGCAATCGCTCGGGCGCAGCATAGACAAGGGAGTAATCGCCCCGCGCAATCCCTTCCTGTCGCTGACGGTTCTCCGCTGGGCGTAAGCTGCTGTTAATCAGCGTCGTGCGGGCGGCGACGTCAGGTGGCAACGATGCCATCTGATCTTGCATCAACGCGATCAATGGCGAAATCACCACCGTGACGCCTTCGAGCAGCATCGCTGGCAACTGATAACAGAGCGATTTCCCCGCCCCAGTGGGCATGATCGCCAGCGTGTCTTGCCCAGCCAGCAGTTTCGTGATCACCTGGGCCTGGCCCGCGCGCAGGTGGTCGTAGCCAAAGAGATCGCGGGCGGCATCTTGAATAGCCGGGGCCACATCAACCGCTGCGTCAGTCGCTTCTACCAGAGCAGCGTCACTGAGGTCTAATAACGGCGCAACAGTGGGATCGGCTTCGCGACTCACGGATGTTGCGGCGAGATCGGGCAAGAGGGCTGCCGCCCGCTCGATCCAAAGCGCCTTCGCTTGGGCCTGCAACTGTGCAGCGATTGGCGCATCACC
>JBDHWF010000039.1:0-27902 GCA_039810045.1 Chloroflexia bacterium | reverse complement strand
GATATCGCCGCTACACGGTTTCGACACGCAGTAGATTTGTACGCCCTGGATGGCCAATCGGCACACCAGCCACAATGATAATCCGCTGTCCGGGCTGCGCTATCCCGGTACGCAGCACAATCTGCTTAGCCTCACTCGCCATTTCTTCAACCGACCACGCCTGCATCGCATAATATGGCGTAACCCCCCAGGTCAGCGTCAGCCTGTGCCAGCCAATCTGATCTGGCGTAATTGCCAGGATCGGCACACTCGGGCGGTATTTGGCCACCCGCCGCGCTGTCGCTCCCGATGAAGTAAATGCGATGATCGCCGCCGCATTCAGTTGATGGGCCGCATGGACAGCATCATAACTGATCGCATCAAATACCGTGGCCTCCAGATCGCGCTCTTTATACTGAAGCATATCCGCATAGGGCAATGCTGGTTCAACTTCACGGGCGACTTTGTCCATCATACAAACGGCCTGCATGGGGTATTCACCCATCGCCGTTTCCCCAGACAACATCACCGCATCAGTCCCATCAAAGATCGCATTCGCGACATCAGTCACTTCAGCACGGGTTGGGCGAGGGTTCGTAATCATTGATTCGAGCATTTGGGTCGCGGTAATGACTGGCTTACCCACCCGATTTGCCGCCCGAATAATCGTCTTCTGACTCAGTGGCACCTGCTCAATCGGAATCTCTACCCCCAGGTCGCCCCGGGCAACCATCAAGCCATCGGTGGCCTCTAAGATCTCTTCCAGATTATCAATGGCCTCATGCTTTTCAAGCTTGGCGATCAACAATGGGCGGTGATCGGTCTGGTCGATAATCGACCGCGCGGTACGCACATCATCAACCGAGCGGACAAATGAGAGGGCAACAATATCTACCTGCCGCTCCAACCCAAAACGGAGGTATTCAATATCACGTTCGGTCAGTGATGAGACCGATAACGTTGCGCCAGGAACATTGATTCCCTTTGAGGCACTGAGGAGGCCACCCGTAATTACTTCGGTTTCAACATCTTGATCCTGGCAGCGCACAACCCGTAGCTCAATCTTGCCATCATCTAGCAAGATACGGTTTCCTGGCTGGACATCCTGGGGCAACGTCAGCAGGGTCACGCTGACTTCGTTGGCACTGCCTGGGACATTGCGCGTCGTCAGGACAAATCGCGCCCCTTCAACCAGCTTCACTGGGCCATCCTTGGGGCCAATCGTGCGTGTTTTCGGCCCTGGCAGGTCTTGCAGAATCCCCACAGGTAGCTCAAGTTCGTGGCTGATCTGGCGAATATGATCAATCGTTGCACCATGGCTTTCACACGTACCATGCGAGAAATTTAACCGGGCCACATTCATCCCGGCTTTCATCAATGCGGCCAACTGCTCTGGCGAACTGGTAGCAGGGCCAATCGTACAGACAATTTTGGTGCGACGGCCTGCCCGTTCAAGAATCGTCATCGGCGTTTCTCACTTCCTCCGCAGAGGATTATTCCCCAACATTTCGCTTGCCAAGCGCGTTGAGGCAAAATCCGGCCTCACTGCTGCTAGAGAGTACGTTTCAACAGCGACAATAAGCACACCTGGAAGGCACTGCACCTGGAGCCGCTCGCCATCAAGGCGGTATGGGCCAGGTAAGGTCGCTACAGGGTCATAGCTGAGCGCGGCACGGACGGCCCACTGCTGATCACCAACCAGCAATGTTGGCGTAACCCTCCCCCCAGCCAGTCCCCGCAGGCAGTTGAACAACCACTGGGCGGAATATCCCGCCGTCAGGCAATAATCGGCCTGACTTGGGTTAGGGTACATCGTGGCCGCTGTTTCGTCCTGTGGCACTGGAGCAATTGACCCAGTAGCCACAGCCGCAACCGCCTGCTCCAGCGCCGTTGCGCCAGCAGCAGCCAACCGCAACTCCGCTTCTGCCATACTACTCCCATCGAGCAGCTTCACCGCGCACTGGACAACAATCGGCCCAGCATCAAGTTCCTCATCCATCAGATGAACCGTTACCCCACCCGCCCCAGCTTGCCCGGCATCAGGCTCACGAAAGAGCCAGAAAAGCGGGTCGCTCCCCCGCCCTTTCGGTAATAAGGTGGGATGCAAATTGAGAATCCCATACCGTGGTAAACCCCGCAGAGTGGCAGAAAAGCGGTACGGAAAGCAGGAGACGACGATCAGGTCTGGGGCATAGGCAGCAATGGCCGCAATGGCCGCTTCGCGCAGATTGGTGACGGCAATTACGGGCAAATCACGCTCCCAGGCCAGATCAACAATCGTGCGCTGTTTCATCTCGGCAAGCGAGGTTGGCTGCGGGTGCCAGGTTGGCGGGGGCAGCAATTGTTCGACTAGCCGCGCCGCTGGTGCTGCTGGCACGACAACTGCTTGCACGGCATACCCCTGGTCGAGTAAGGTGGCGAGAGGCAACCGTGAAAGGGTACCAAACATCCCACAGTACACGATCCGTAGGGCGGATGGGGCGCTGGCTTGCGGCTCATTCATGCGCTGCAACGATTACCCTTTGCTCGTTCGTCCATGCATGGGAACAAGAATGCTCCCGCCAGTCCATACCGACTGCTGGTTGCAATCTTACCAGCCTATTGTTAACGTTTTCGCAAAAGGCCTGACCAATGCCCCAATCAACACCCCCACTCAGCGCAGCAATCCTGGCGGGTGGTCAGAGTACCAGGATGGGTACCGATAAGGCCCAACTCCGCCTCTTGCCAGCTGGCCCAACGCTGATCGAGCAAGTTTGCGCGGCAGTCAGGACCGTAGCAGCAGAGACATTCCTGGTCGCTAACGATAATCGTCTCGCCGCACTTGGTCTACGCACGGTCGCTGATGAATATCCAGGGGCAGGACCATTAGGTGGTATCTACACCGCCACCCTGCACGCCCAGCATGACCACTGCCTGATCGTCGCCTGTGATATGCCATTTCTCAATCGGCGTTTGCTGCACGCCCTCGCCGCCGTGCCACGGCACTACGATGTGATCGCGCCCTGGCTCACAGTGGGAGAAAATCGGCAAGGCAAAGCCAATGGCGTCTACGAAACACTCCACGCCATCTATGGCCGTGGGGCCTTACCCGCGATGCATGCACAGCTGGAACAGGGGCAGTTTCGCATTATCGGCTTCTTTCCCCAGGTTGCAGTCTATTCCTTTCCCGAAGCGACGATCCGCCAAATTGACCCACAGTTGCACTCATTCTTCAACCTCAATACGCCCGAACGAATGCGTCTAGGCCAACAGCTGGCACGGGTGGCACCAGAGATGCGATAAAATAGGCGAAGCCAACAGCGTCTTCGCAATACTTGCAGCGTCGGCTTTTTATCGGTATAGTCTCTATAGTGAATCACGTTCAGTAATTCTCGCGGCCCAGATCACTGAGCAATGAACGGCAACGTCATCAACGGGCCAGGAACATAAAGTCTGAGCCGCAAGGGAAAGAAGGGTGGCAGCGATGGCAACAACGCCTGATCCAAACAATAGCCAAACCGAAATGCCATTAGTCATTGAAGGGCCGTGGACCCGTGAAGCCCGCGCATATGCGGCGGCAGAAGAAGCCCATACAGCATTCATCCGCTACTTCCGGCGGGCGATGAAAGTACGAAACTGGACGCCGTGGGATGACCTGCACCCTGAGGAAATGGCGAAATATGGGCACCTCCTCAGTGACGACACAGTGACGATTATCCAGGCCTATCTGGGGGTCGAAGATTACGTTGGTGACTATGTCGAAGATGGACTGAACCTGCTGAACAATGCGCGTGAGCGGCGCAATCTCCAACTCGCATGGGGGATGGAAGAACTGAAGCACGCCGAAGCCTGGGAACTGGTTCTCCTCCAGTCAGGCAGTCGCACTGCCGAAGAACTGCGTAAATATCGCGACAAGGTTGGCGATCATAAGTGGACGATGCGCGAGAATCATCCGGGGCTAGATACGCCAATTGGTGTGGCCTGCTACGCGATGCTCCAGGAACGGGCTACCTACTTCAACTATGATGAGATGCGCAAGCGGATTCGCGATGAGTACGGAATTGGAAATAAGGCCTCGACGACCGAACGCCAGCGCGGGGCAGAACTCGGCGCAGCGGGCGCGTTCAAGACCGTTGCCACCGATGAGATCGCCCACCACGGGATCTTCCTGGAACTGGTGCGAATCTACACGAAATACCTGCCACACGAAACGCTCGATACAATGTTGAAAGTCTTCAACGGCTTCACGATGCCTGCTCTGCACATCTTGCCCGATGCCTCAGAACTGGCGGCTGCGATGCAGCGCACCCTCCTGCATACACCACTGAAACAGGGGCGCTTAGTCAATAATCCAGTCCTTGATGCGATGGGGTTGAAGAATAAACGAGCGCTAGAACGGGCGGTACAGGCCGCAAAAATGTTGCCGCCTGGGCTTGGGCCTGAATATGTGGCGATCAGTCGTACTGGCGAGTTTGTGCTGTCGATGCACGAGGACCCCCAACTTGCCAATGGTGATCCATTGGCGATGAAGCCACTCGCCCCAGAGGATATGCCCGCCGACTAAGACTCTCGCTCAAGCCAAAGCATAAGCGCGACCAGCCTCAGGGCTGGTCGTGCTTTTCTTTGGCGGTCAGGTCGAGCTTCATCCCCACATGGGAAGGCACAAACCCTAGCCGTGTATAGAAGCGGTGGGCCTCCGCTCGCGTCGCGTTGGTCGTCAGTTGCAGCATATGGCAACCGCGTTCGCGGGCGCGGGCAATTGACCACTGCAATAACTGTTGCCCCAAACCCTGCCCCCGCAGCGCACTAGCAACCCGCACCGATTCCACCTGAGCGCGGATTCCCCCGCAGTATGCCAGATAGGGAATCACCGTCAGTTGCAACGTCGCCACGATAACCCCGGCAATCTCCCCCACCATCAACTCCTGATTGGAATCAGCGTCAATTGCAGCGAAGGCACGGTAATATGCTGGCGGTAACGGGTCAGTTGCCTGCTCGCGCAACTGGCCCAACTTATCGTCAGCCATCATCCGCACAATTGCAGGAAGATCAGCCTCGGTCGCCCGCCGAATCTGCATTGCCGCTGGTTCGGCACTACTCATGGTTGCTCCTTTATCGCTGCTAGCAAAGCCTACGCAAACTATCCGCTACTGCTCACCATTGCGTAGGGAGTACGTACAGATTACAATAACTATGTCAGATACCCTGTAATCGTCACTAAAATGACTGGTGGAGTAGCAGTGCCGTTCGATTTCACCAAGATTGTCGCACAGATCGATGACCTGACCCGCGATGTACCACGTGGTGGGCCGGATGAATTCGTCCCGCTGCAAGAAGCCTTCGCTCAGGTTGACGTAGGCGAACTCGTCGCTCGGCTCACCGACAAACAGACTCGCCATTCATTCCTGGCCGCCTTACCAGGGCAGAGCTTCAACCGGGCCTATCCAGTGCCACCAACCCCTGCCGATTTTAGCGTGCTTGCTACTGATGGTTCATTCATGCTGCCAGATCGCCACAGTCCGGCCCGATTTTATCTGATCAATGTCAGTCGAGTCCATCTCCATTATGGGGCAACCCCCGACGCCTCACTTTCTGCCCATGCCGAGCTACGCTATCGCGAGGAGGAACTGCGGGTCAATGATCGGATCCCCGTCACCTCGGCCATTCTCGGAATGCGGCGGGCGGTCGATGAACTCGCTGCCCTCGCGGATCTTGCCAATGACCCTGCCGTAGAACGCCCTGCTGTGGCCCTACAAGATGGGACGCTGATCCTCTGGAGTCTGAGTAGTCAGGATGCCGTGGTGCGGGATTGGGTACTCGAAGATTTCCTGCGGGCCCTGGACGATCTCAAGGAGCGCGGTATCCCCGTCGCTTCCTACATCAGTTATCCCGGTGGCAGTGATGTAGGTGATGCCTTGCGCATCGCCGCCTGTGATTTCCCAGCGCAGGGTCGCCCGATCAACTGTGATCAATGCCGCCAGGAGCGCACCGTGCCGGCCTGTAGCATTATTCCGACCCTGCCTGATCGCCACCTGTTCGCCCACATTGCCAAACTCCAACCGGGCGAACGCTCCGATCTCTATCGCAGTTCCTCCAAGATCTTGCAGCATTATGGCGAACACGCCATCTGGTTCTTTTATCTGCAAACGGGTACGGAGATCGCCAGAGTCGAAATCCCGGCCTGGGTTGCCAACACACCCGCGTTACTCGATCTGGTGCATAGCACCATCTACGACCAGTGCCAGCGTGGGCGCGGTTATCCATCGGTGCTGCAAGAAGCCCACGAACAGGCGGTCATTAACGCCGAGGAACGCCGCATGGTGGAGCAGATGGTCGAGGAAGCCCTGGCGCGGCTGGGGATTGTCATGTTGCGAAGTGGCAAAGATACCAGTAAGCGGGGCCGCTTCGTCTAACGGCGACACGAAGATTGAGGTCATTATGGCCCGCATTGGCGAGATCATTGAAACGAGTACGATCGGCTTTTGGGCGGAGAGCAGCCAGCTCCACACCCTGCCCGCCCTCGGGGCATTGGTCACTGTCAGCCTGCCCGAACGACAAACCCTGGTGGGGGTAGTGGCCTTTGGGCAAACGACTGGCATCGACGAAGGGCGCCGCGCTGTGCGCCGTGGTGACGCCAACACGTACGACGAGGCAATCTATGCCCAACATCCCGAACTCACCCGTATTCTACGCACCACCTTTCGGGTCGTTACCGTTGGCTATCTGGGGCTTGATGGAACACCACGACACCACCTACCGCCGATGCCGCCGCCCCTACACTACTCAGTCTCGGCGGCCAATGCTGCATTTACCACAACCTTTACGAACAACCCACACTATTTTCCGATTCTCGAAGCAAGTACCAGCGAAGTGCCTTCGGAGCAGTTGCTCGCGGCGCATATTCGCGCAGTAACGGCAGTGCGCGGGCATGATGAAGTCTGGCGGGCTGTCGCTGGCCGCCAGGTGGCCCGGATGCTCAAACACGATTACGACCGTCTGCTGACCGTGTTGGAGGCGATTGACCCTGGGTTGGGCGGGGCAGCCCCAGGACAACCGCACGCCAACGGGAGCAGCAAGGCGACGCGGGCCGAATTTGATGACGTACCATTCTAGTCACGACTTGCATCCGCTGGCCCAACTTGCGATAAGCATAGTGTAGGGAATGGCCCTACCATCGACTCCAAACCAGTAAGCAGGAGGAAGGTAATGATCTACGAACTACGCACCTACACCCCGCACCCTGGTCGCCTGGAGGCGCTGCACAAGCGTTTTCGCGATCACACAATCCGTATCTTCGCCAAGCACGGGATCACCTCAATCGGCTATTGGGTTCAGACCGATCCCGAAGATGGCGCGGGGGATCTGGTCTACCTGGTCTCGCATCCCAGTCGTGAAGCGGCAGACGCCGCCTGGGTTGCCTTCCGCAGCGACCCAGAGTGGATCAAAGTGCGCGACGAAAGCGAAGCCGACGGCGAGATCGTGGCAGATCGCCAGAGTCTGTTCTTAGAATCCACCGATTACTCAGCAATCCGCTAACGGCGTGGCGGCTTCGTGGTAGAGGGAAGATCGGGGATGGCGCAACAACTTGGCGTAGTCACTAGTGGCAGTTTCACCGAAGGACTGACAGTCCGGCTGAATGCCGCGCAATCGACCGAAGAGATTCAGGTCGGTCACTTTGTTGTCGTTGAAGGCGATAACAATCGCTATTTCAGCACGATTGCCGATCTGGAACTGCGCCTCACCGATCCTGCCCTCGCTGCGGACCCGCCCCCAGCCAATTCTCCGTTTCTCCGGGCGGCGCTGGCTGGCGTACAAACGTACGCAGTGGCCCAGGTCAAGCCGAGCTTGATGCTGGCCGACAAAGATGATCTGCTGGGTGGTGGGCCCAAACCTGTCCGCACAATCCCGATGCACTTTGCCACAATGCGCGAAGCAGCGGGCGAAGATTTCGCCGTGGTCTTTGGTGAAGAAGACCCAGCCAAGGGGAAGTTCGCGCTTGGGACACCACTCACGATGGATCAACCGATTCCGCTTGATCTGCAACGGTTGGTTGAGCGTAGCAATGGGGTCTTTGGGCAATCAGGTACTGGCAAAAGTGTGCTGACGCGCCTGCTCCTTTGTGGGGTGATCAAGGCGCGGCTAGCCGCCACCCTGATCTTCGATATGCACTCGGAATATGCCTGGCAGCGCGAAGGCGAAAACCATACGCAACTGCGCGGGTTGCGCGATATCTTCGGCTCGCAGATCCATGTCTATTCGCTCGATACCACCGATAGCCAACGGCACGCGCTTGATGCTACCTTGCAAATCGGGATGAACCAGATTGAGCCAGAAGATATTGAACTGCTGGCTGAAGAACTGAATCTAACCCCAACGTTCGCCGCCACCGCCCACAGCCTCCGCTCACGCTATCAGGCCGATTGGCTGAACCAATTGCTGGCGATGGATGGCGAGCAAGTCAAAGATTTTTGCGCCGATACTGGGGCCAACGAAGCAGCAGTAAATGCGCTGAAGCAAAAGCTCAGTCTGCTGCAAAAACATCCCTATATCGTACCGAAGCTCCCCCTAAGTGCGGTCGATAGCCTGATCGCTCAATTGAGTCGAGGGGAACACGTTGTGCTGCAATTTGGGCGTCACAGTAGTCTGCTCGACTATATGCTGGTGTCCAATATCCTCACACGACGTATTCACTCGCGCTATACAGATCAATCACTGAAATATGATGGAACCGGCAACGCTGGCGATAAACCCCACCCACTGATGATTGTGCTGGAGGAAGCACACAAGTTTCTCGCCCCAGCAGTTGCTCGTCAGACAATCTTTGGCACCATCGCCCGCGAAATGCGGAAATACAACGTCACCCTGCTAATCGTTGATCAACGACCGAGCGGGATCGATAGCGAAGTCTTATCGCAGCTTGGCACGAAGATCACCGGGCTATTGAGCGAAGAACACGATATTGACGCAGTGCTGACTGGGATTGCAGGTCGCTCACACTGGCGCGGCGTGCTGGCAAGTTTGGAAACAAAACAGCAGTGCCTCGTGCTGGGTCACGCGATCCCGATGCCGATGGTCTTACGTACCCGCGCCTATGACGATACCTTCTTCACCAGAATGGGCTTCCGCACAGCACCGCGCACCCTGGCGGAAAAACAAGCGCGGGGGAAAGCCGCCACCGCTGATCTCTTTGGCGAGGACGACTAAGCAGTTACCAGCCTGCATGCTCGCGCCGATAGTCTGCCGGGATCAGGGCATAGACCAACGTATCGCGTGGTTGCCCAAATGGATCAAGCGCCTCATTCCGCAGGCGACCTTCACGGACAAAGCCCAGCCGCTCGGGTACATGGCGACTCCGCGTGTTCCTGGCATCGCAACGAATCTCTACCCGATTTGCCGCCAACTCCGTAAACGCCAAACGACAAAGTGCAGCAACTGCCTCATGAATATACCCCTGCCCCACGGCTGAATCGCGCAACCAATAGCCAATCTCAAAGGTGCGCGCCTGCCAGTTCAGGCGCGGAAACCCCGCCGCGCCTAATGGGCGACCATCATGCAGATCAAACAGGCCCGCCTCCAAGGTAGTGCGATTCTGCCAGTTCGCCAGCGAGCGCAGACAAAAGTCACGGGCGTCAGCAACAGACTGGTGATGGTGTACCCACGGCAACCACGCCGCCAACGACTCCCGCGATTCATCAATGGCGGCATACAGGGCCGCAGCCTCCTCAACCCGGTACGGGCGAATCACCAGGCGTGCCGTACGCAGCTCATCTGGCACAGGAATCAAAGCGGGAGACCCAGGCGACACCATCAGCAACCTCTCAATCAACAACTGGTCAAACAATGTTAGATTGTACACGCTCAGATCACCGCCCTGGTAATGGCTGTGTATTGCACTGCGCTACCGCCTCGGCTACCATCCCACTGACACGAATGGCGGCAACCAATACGAGAGAAAGATAGGGAGCGGCATGAGCTGTCGCACAGCACTGATCTACGGTGATCATTACCACGACTACCGCTTCAATGATGAGCATCCGTTTAACCCGCTCCGCCTCCAACTTACGGTTGAGTTGATCAACGCCTGTGGTCTGCTCGACCCCAGCCAGCAGAGACCACCACGGATGGCGACCACGGAGGAACTGCTCACAGTCCACAGTCCAGAATACGTGGCAGCAGTACAGGCAGCCAGTAATGGCACACTCAGCGCAAGTGCGGCGGCCCGCTTTGGCCTCGGCACAGAAGATGTGCCAATTTTCCCGCAGATGCACGAAGCCGCCTCGCTACTGGTGGGTGGGTCATTACAAGCTGCCGAACTGGTGATGAGTGGGCAGTTTGACCACGCGTTCAACATTGGTGGCGGGCTGCACCACGCCATGCGCAGCCTTGCCGCCGGATTCTGTATCTACAACGATATTGCAGTCGTCTGCCGCTGGCTAGTGGACCAATATGGTGCGCGGGTGCTTTATATCGACAATGACGCGCACCACGGCGATGGCGTGCAGGAGATCTTCTACGATACGCCAGAGGTACTGACCCTCTCCTTCCACGAGACAGGCCGCTACCTGTTCCCCGGTACTGGCGCAGTGCATGAACGCGGGCGCGGTGCTGGATATGGCTATGCGCTGAATGCCCCGCTTGATGCATTCACCGACGATGATTCCTGGGTGGCCGGATATGAGCAGATCGTGCCCGCCGTTGTTGCGGCCTATCACCCCGATGTGATCGTCCTACAAAATGGCTGTGACCCGCATTTCCTCGACCCCCTCACACACCTGCACGCCACCACACGGTCACTCGAACGAGTCTGCCAACTCACCCACGAACTGGCGCATCGCTATTGCAATGGTCGCCTGATCGCCCTGGGCGGTGGGGGCTACGATATCTGGTGTGTTGTCCCACGCGCCTGGACGCTGATCTGGGCGGAGCTAACGGGGCAGGAGGTGCCAGTTGATGTGCCGCAGGAGTGGCTAGAACGCTGGCAACCCCAGGCCCCCTGTCCCCTACCGCACCGCCTCCGCGATGCCCCTGGCGCTTGCCCACCGATTCCCCGCGTGCGCGAGGTCACCGCGAATAACGCGGCCACCTTCGCCCGCCTGATGAACACGGCTATTCCGCAGATTCAGGCCCGCCCAAAATAAGGCGACTGGAGCGCAGCCCATGTATAACCACCAGCCAGCGGACTACTCCTGCCCTTTCTGCCGATTAGTACGCGGCGAAGAAGACCAGATCAATCGGCGAGAGTACGTCGTCTACGAAGATTCAGCAACACTCGCGTTTGTTGCGCCAAAATGGTGGGTCAATAATCCCGGGCATCTTCTGATCATCCCGAAAATCCACAGCGAAAATCTCTATGATTTGCCCGATGATTTACTGGGTGCGGTCTATACAACCGCTCGGAAATTAGCGATCGCGCTCAAAGCAACCTATCACTGCGCAGGCATATCAACCAGACAACACAATGAGCCAGCGGGCAACCAGGATGTCTGGCATTTCCACGTCCATCTGTTCCCGCGCTACCCCAATGACAACCTGTACCAGAACCATACGCAGCAGGCGTGGGTCGGACACAACGAACGCCTCGCCTTTGCACACAGATTACAGGCGTACTTTGCCAATCAGCCCTGACCCAGCGCCTAGGCCACGCCTCCAGCCAACGTAGTCACCAGCACCCGTTGATCAGTTGGGCGGGCGACTGGCACCAGGGTTGTGCTATCCAATTGCGCGCAAAAGGGAATATCAGCACCCAGGCCCAATCCAATCAGGTGCTGCCCAGCCGCTGTCTGTTCCAGCGCCAATTGCCAATCAGCGGCGGCTGGGTGGGTGGCCGTACCAAATACTCCCAGGTGCAGTGTACAGGCAGCTAACGCTGCTTCATCCAGCAGCAAATCATCGCCATCAGTTGCACAAAGCTCTTGCAAAATCGTCAGCAACTGTCCGGCAACCAGCGTATCATCAAGCGCAAAGGCTCGTCCGCCCCTGCCCCCAGCACAAACGACCGTAATCGGCAAATCGTCCGCTCGCCCTTGCTGATAAGCCGCCGTCATGACGGCAGTAGCATTGCGGAGGCAACCAAGCAAAACCGTTGGGGCCGCATCAACAGCCCGAATTGCCGCCGTACCATTGGAGGTCTGGCAGATAGCCCGCTGGTCAGTCAGCTGGGCAGGAATCAGTTCGGTGGGCGAATTACCAAAATCGAAGTCAGCGGGGCGCAACCCGCCAATCTCGCCGAGCAGCAAGGCCGCAGGATCATGCGCCTTCTCCGCCCGTGCCGCTTCGACATCTGGCGCGATGGAGATTGCCTGCACACCATATTCGAGCAATGTCGTGAGCGTCGTGGTCGCCCGGAGAATATCGATGACGATACAAATACCAAGATCAAAGCTGGCTCCGCCCACCAGTTGGGGCAACAACAATACCTGGGCACGCATCAGGTAATCCCTCCATCAACAACACGCTGGCGCAACAAGTTTCTATTCTCAGGATTTCTCCTGTTCTTGCAAGCACAAACCATGTACCCTTTACCGCAATATGCTATACTAGCGCTGGAGAGATTGGATGTTTCGGAAAATTCCGAAAACTGGGAGCGGTTGGACAGCGAGCCCCGAAATAGCAGAGGTTAGAGATGACCGTCAAGCTTGACTTGCAAGACCTCTTTACGCCAGTACACGACGATTTAGTGCGCGTTGATCAGCGTGTACGCGCCGCTGCCGAGGTTGAATACCCGCTCTTAGCTGCTGTCGTCAACGATATTGTCAGTGCGGGCGGCAAACGTATGCGCCCAGCGTTGATGCTGCTGATCGCCCAAGCGTTCAATCATGATCCCGACCTCGTGATCACTGCGGCGGCGGCGTCAGAATTACTGCATATCGCGGGATTAGTGCATGATGATCTGATTGATCAGGCGGATATCCGACGTGGTACCCCAACCCTTAACTCAATGTTCAATCAGGGTACAGTCATCCTGATTGGCGATTATCTCTTTGCCCAGGCTGCCCGCACTGCTGCCCAAACGGGTAGCACCCGTGTAATGGACATCTTCGGGCGGATCCTCGCCGAGATCACCGACGGTCAACTGCGGGAAATATTCAAGGCCCACGACGTTGATCAAACGATTGCCGATTACGAGCGACGCATCTACGGTAAAACTGCTTCGCTCTTTGCTGGTTCGGCGGAAATCGCCGCAGTACTCAGTGAAGCTCCAGAAGAACAGATTCAGGCCGTGCGGCAATATGCCACCGATCTTGGTATCGCCTTCCAAATCGTTGATGATGTCCTCGATATCCGCGAAACCAGCGAAACTCTGGGGAAACCAGCGGGCTCTGACCTGCGTCAGGGTACCGTTACCCTCCCAATGCTCTACTTCATTGGTAACGGCCACAATCCCGAGGCCGTGGCCCTGGTCCGGCGCGCCATCATCGGCCAGGACATTTCTGAGGCCGATTATGATGCAGCACTGGCGAAACTCCGCGACTCTGATGTGCTCCGCCAGAGTCTTGATGAAGCAATCCGTTATGTCGAGCAGGCGAAGGCGGCTTTGATCATCCTGCCGCCCAGTGATGCCCGAGCCAAACTGCTCACCCTGGCTGACTTCGCCGTGGAGCGGCACCGCTAACGCGGCAAGCCCAGCTGCTCGAAGAACAACGCCAGGAACCGTTCAGCATCAACCCCAACACAGACTTCATGTGGCCCGTTTGGGTCTTCGACCAGGGTCGTGCGCCCAGCACACCAGGCAGTCGCCGTTTCGACCTGCACGGTTCCCCGTTTCGTAACGCAGAGTGAGGGATCAAGGGCAACACCGACAGCCAATGGGTCGTGTAAGTGTGGTTTCCCTTCAGCCCCATCGCGGAAGAAGTGCGCGGTCGCCTCACGGACAATCGTCGCTTCTGGCGTGGTCAATCCTGCCAGTTTCGCACACATCTCCCGCGTCAGCGTCACCTGCATCGTCACGTCCAGGCCAACCATTGTCAGTGAGCAAGCGGCAAAGACTTGCGCCGCCGCTTCGGGGTCTGCGCCAATATTGAACTCAGCGTATGGGGTGACATTCCCGCCCTGCAACGAGCCACCCATCACCACCAATCGCCCAATCCGCTCGGGCAACGTAGGATCAAGGGCAATCGCCGTAGCCAGATTCGTCAGCGGGCCAACAAAGACGAGGGTCAACTCACCAGGCGCACTATTGACCAGATCGATAATCGCCTCTGGCGCGAAGGGACGGCGGAGTTGCTCACGACTCGCCGGATCGGGCAAGACCAGCCCACCGAGGCCACTTTCGCCGTGAATACTCTCAGCCCGCACGATCTTCCCGACAAGTGGCCGACTCATCCCGCGATGAATCGGAATATCCCCAGCACCAAGGTAATCCAGCACCCGCCAGGTATTCGCCGTGGTCGAGTTAAGCCCCACATTCCCCGCCACCGTCGTCACCATCCGCAGGTTGATTTCAGGCAGGCGCGTAGCCAACGCGAGGGCCATGGCATCGTCAACCCCAGTGTCAACATCGAGGATCATCTGTAGCGATTCGACCATCCTGCCCTCCATAGCGCACGACCACACTGTACATACACACCAGAGATCGGTATACTCTGTTCAGGCAAGCACTATAGCATAGGCCCAAAGAGCGAGATATACGGATGACAGGCAACTGCACAACAATAGCGCAACCACGATGGCTATGGCGACAACTGCTGCTGGCCTGCTGTGTCAGCATCTTCCTGCTCGCCCCGCTGGCAGGGCGGCCAACACCGAGCGTGCTGGCAGAAACACGCCCCTACAATACTGCACAACTGGTCGCCACAACGCCGGGTATCCCGATCGAAGGGATCGCCACGGATGGGACGATCTTGGTCTGGCTTGACCCGCGTGGCGCACTTTACACACGCACCCTGGCCGATGGCCGCGAAACCCGCCTTTTTGATAACGACACACAGCGTAGCCAACTAACATTGGCAGCCAAGACCATTGTCTGGCTGGAGCGCGGTGCAACCGGGACAACTGTGCGTGGTGTTGCGCTGACTGGCGGCGAACCATTCACTATCGCGACTGGCCCGGGTGAGCGAACCAGCCTGACCAGCAGTGGCAGTACGCTCGTCTGGCGTGAGAGTCGCGGCAACGGCTGGCAGGTTGTTGGCTACGACCTGAGTAGTCAACGCCCCCTTACATTCAGCGCTGCACCCGCCGCCCGCGGGGTGATCGCGCTAACGGAAGAGGCTGTCATCTGGGAAGAGTTTCGCCAAAACCACTGGGTACTCGTCAGCCATGATCGCCACGCAAACCAGGAAACAATCATCAGTAGTGACAACGCCGATATCATTGCCCCAGCGGCGGATCGCGGCGTGTTGGCCTATGTGCGGCGAGTGGCAGGCCATACGGCAGGCACCCTGATCTTGCGCGATCGACAATCGGGCAAAGAGCAGACGATCACAGAAGGGAATCTGGTGCTGCGCCCAAGCATTGCGGGCGATCTGCTGGTCTGGGAAGATTGGCGCGATGGTACCCCAGGGATCTATGCCTTCGACCGCGCCTCTGGGAAGAGTTTTCCACTCGCCCGCGCCGAAGATTCGCGCAACCCAGTGATTGGTGGGACCGTTGTCGCCTGGGTAGGCCGTGGACAGTTCAGCACGCGCATTACTGCCGTGCGGTTGGTGAAAACGCTCCCAAGCGATCCGCAAGATCCGCCAACAGTCAGCGATCCCGATCTGCGCTATTTCCCCGAAACGAAGCACAGCACTGTCGGAGCATTTCGCCAATTCTGGACCGCCAACGGGGGTCTTGCCGTCTTTGGTTATCCGCTCACCGAGGCGTTCGAGGAAACCGACCCGAATGGAGTGAAGCGGCAGGTGCAATATTTCGAGCGCGCCAAACTGGAAGCAAACCCACAAGATCCCAAGCAAGTCGCCCTGGCGCGGCTGGGGGCCGAAATGACCAACGGGCGTAATTTCCCAATGGTGCCGCCATTCGACAGTACCGACCAACGCGCCTACTTTGCCCAGACTGGCCATAGCCTCAGCGGCTGGTTCCTCACCTATTGGCGTGATCATGGTGGAGTTAATGTCTTCGGTTTCCCCATCTCGGAGGAAGTTACCGAGAATGGCCGCCTGGTGCAATATTTCGAGCGGGCGCGCTTTGAGGTAGTGCCTGATAGTAGCGACCCTAGCAGTGGGGTCGCACTAGGGCAAATTGGTCGCGAGGCCTTGGTCAAGCTGGGTTGGCTGGCCCCAGAGGCAACCACACAGCCATAAAGACCAAACCCTAACCGCTGGTCTTGACATTTAGACGCACCCTTCGTACGATCAATCTATCATCGATCGTCAGCGGCGTGATCGGTGTCGATTGATGCAGAGGAGGAACTGATGGCACGCATGGTTCATTGTGCCAAACTGGGTCAAGAACTACCGGGGCTTGAAAAACCACCATTCCCTGGCGAGCTTGGGCAGCAGATCTACGACCATATTTCGGCAGAAGCCTGGCGGCAATGGCAAAGCCAACTGACGATCATGATTAACCACTATGGTCTGAATCTGCTTGATCCCGCCACACGAACTATGCTTGATGAGCAGATGGAAGAGTTCTTCTTTGGGGCGCAGCCAGAGATGCCCGAAGGATGGGTTCCTGGTAACGAGAAAGGCGGCGCACCAGCCAAAGGAGCACCAGCCAAAGGCGCGCCAGCCCGTAAGTAACGCTCAGCGAGACAACCACCTCTATTAATCTTGTGCAGCGAGAAATTCCCGCACGGCGGCATTGAACTGTGCCCGCCCCTCCAGATTAGCCGAGTGGCCTACGCCCGCTAACTCGAGATACGTTGCCCCAGGAATCGCCTCGGCTAACTCCTGCCCAAGGTAGGGCGGCACCAGCGCATCATCGCTCCCACTAATCACCAACGTTGGCACACGCAAGGCGGCTAACCGTTCGCGCCGATCAGCATTCTTCGTGACGCCAGCCTGCCGGACAAATGCCTCGGCTTCCTGCGGATGAGGGGCATTGTCAGCGTAGCGTTGCAGATTACGCAGGTGTGATTCTTGCTCGAAGAACCGCCAGGAGAGCAGCCAGGGCCAGGACTGTCGCGCAAAATCGCTGGGGCCAAGAATCGGGTAGATCGTCTGCCAGGCCGCCAGGATCGCTTCCAGGCGATGATCCAGGCGCGCAAACGTCGAAACCAGTGTGAGGCTCCGCACCCACTCTGGCGCGGTCAGCGCTAATTCCTGGGCGATTGCTCCACCCATTGATAAGCCAACAACGTGGGCATCATCTACCGCAACATCATCAAGGACCGCCCGAATGTCGTCGGCCATCTCTGCCAGTGTATATGGCGCGGTCGCCCGCCCGCTCTGCCCTACATCGCGATTATCTGGCGCGATGCAGTCATATTCTTTCCGAAACGCGAGAACCTGCGAAGTCCAGGCAGTATGGTCGGCATTCAGCCCCTGAATCCAGACGATTGGGGGGCCACTCCCCTCGCGCCAGTAGGCAATCTCCATCGCCCCATTCTGCACTTTTCGCACGGCACCTCTTCAGATCATCTCACGCTCAATACCCACGCCAGCCCGCCACTAAGCGCTTCACTGTCAGAATATACGCATCGGGATCATTACGGTCTTCACTGGGGGCGTAGACTGGCACAATTGTCTCGACCGTGGTGAGGCCCAACTCATGGACATAGAGTTCATCAATCAGCCGATACCAGTCAGCAATTCCTTCACGCCAGTTGGTGTATTGCCGATAGCCTTCAAACGAAGGCTGCCCACTCAGCGCCCGGATATTGCCAACCGAATAGGTCGTTCGTGCGACTCCCTGTGTCCCTGCCGCGCTCTCCACGATAAAGAAGGCGAGGCAATAGGCTGGGTCAATCCCGCGCGCTACTCCCAGATCATAGAGGGCCTGCGCCTCATCAATGGCGGGCGAATTATACCGCTGCAAGACCCGCCGAATCAGGGCAACATCCACCGATGGCGCACCAACCACTGGCCCAGCCCCAAGGCGCGTAATATCTGGCGTTGGCACCAGAGTGGGGGTTGGGGGATGCAGCATCCGATCAACGGTTCGTTCTGCAAGCAAGGCACTGAGCAGACACGCCAGCAGCGCGATCAGCAGCGCAAAGCTGGCAAGTACCGCCAGCGCCCGCCGACCAGCCCCGTGCTGCACCAGCCACGCAGTCAGGCCAGTTGTTCGGCGCGATCGCCGCCGTAACCGTCCTGCTAGCGGCGAATCGTCATCCGCTGATTGATTTTGGTTATAGTGCTCGTCGCCTATCATGCGCCCCGCGCTACCCTGGTCTCGCCGCTCGTGCGGGGCAAAGTGTAGCACGACCTGTCCTGCTGCTATACTCCATCGCATAGCGAATGACAGTACCGATAATAGATATAGCAGGGAATGATGAACACCATTAATCCAGAGTCGCCGGAACCACCACGCACTGAGTATGGCGAAGTGCTGATGCACCCTGACGAGGCAAAGGCTATCTTTCACACCGAGATGATGCGGCAGATCCTGACACGAGGCGTCACCGTTGAGAACTTACAACCACGGATGATTCCGCAGTTGATCGAAGCGAATATGGATGCGATGCTGACCGTCCTGGCGGAGAACAACCACCGCATCATCGATCTGCTCTCCCAAATGGGCCTGATCGCCTTTACTGATGAGGAGCCAACGGACAAGTCATAAGCGAATAAGGGGGATAGATGGAGCCATTCAAAGCCCTGGTCCTGCGTGAAAATGATGGCGCAGTGGTCGCCACCATCGATGAACTCACGTCCGAGGCGTTGCCGACAGGCGAGGTAACGGTACGGATTAGCCATTCGACGCTGAACTACAAAGACGCCCTGGCGATTACCGGGCGGGGTAAAATCGTCCGGGCCTACCCGATGGTGCCAGGAATCGACTTCGCTGGAGTGGTCGAGGAATCATCCTCAGCCGCCTTTGCCCCAGGAACACCTGTGTTGCTCACTGGCTGGGGAGTCGGCGAGCGCTATTGGGGTGGACTGGCCGACTATGCCCGCGTCAAAGAGGCCTGGCTCACGCCAATGCCAGCAGGGCTCTCTGCCGCGCAAGCGATGAGTTTTGGTACGGCGGGGCTCACTGCAGCCCTCTGTGTCCTCGCGTTGGAAGATGCAGGTATAGTCCCCAATGAGCGCGAAGTCGTTGTCACCGGGGCCACAGGCGGCGTGGGGAGCGTCGCCACGGCGTTGTTGGCCCAGGCGGGCTATCACGTCACGGCCTCTACTGGCCGTCCTGACGAGGAACCATACCTACGGCAACTTGGCGCAACGCAGATTATCGAACGCGCGGCACTCGCCACCCCTTCCAAACGTCCGCTAGAATCAGAACGCTGGGCGGGCGGCATTGATACGGTGGGGGGCGACACCCTCGCGGCGCTTGTACGCACCACTGCCTACAATGGCGCAGTGGCGGCCTGTGGGCTGGCTGGTGGAACGGATCTTCCCACTACGGTCTTTCCCTTTATCCTGCGCGGCGTGCGGCTACTCGGCGTTGATTCAGTGATGGCCTCGCCAGAACGCCGCAATGCCGCCTGGGCGCGGCTTGCCAGTGCCTTCCCGCTGGACTTACTCAGCGAAATGACCAAGACAGTCAGCTTAGCCGAGGTGCCCGCCCTCGCCAGCGCATTGCTCGATGGCGGCGTGCGGGGGCGGATCGTCGTCGATCTCCAACGATAGAGGAGCGGAACGATGGTACTTGAATTCGACGCAGTGCAGCAGCAGGAATACCAATCACGGGCAAAGCAATTTCTCAACGGTCTTGCCTTTCCAGCGACGAAAGAGCAGATATTGGCCTGTTACACGCGCAAGAATACCCCGATGGAACTGATTGAAGACACCATAGCCCTGTCGGCGAACCAGTTCGCGAGTGCCGCAGAGGTCGCTACTGCCCTGACGGCGATCCACGCCCGCCGCGCACCACACCGTTGGACCAGTCGGGAAATCGCCAGTCAGTAAGCCAGAACCGCCCAGGTCGCTGTGCGTTTCACAGAATGGTTGTCAGGCTGTTCTGCAACATGGTACATTGTGGCGATTAGGCGTTTGCAGTAGGAGAAGTTGCTGTGGACACACAGCTGCTGTACAACGCCAATGAGGGGATAAAGCATACGTGGTTGCCAGAGCGCAGGAACTGATCGCCTATCGTAGCCTCGTCCGTAATCTGGTGACGAAGGACCTCAAGGTTCGCTACAAAAACTCCTTTCTGGGGTTTCTCTGGTCACTGCTCAATCCGCTCCTGATGATGCTCGTTTATACACTAGTCTTCACCAAGATCTTTCCCACTGGTGTTGTGAATTTTCCAGTGTTTGTATTAATCGGCCTCTTGCCGTGGAACTGGTGCTTACGTAGCCTCAACTCAGCCGCAACCAGCCTGATTGATAACAGAACAATCATCACCAAAGTCTACTTTCCGCGTGTGCTACTCCCAATCTCCGCCGTCATTTCTGAAGCCATTAACTTCCTGCTGGCTATGCCAATCCTGTTCTTGCTGATGGCCTTTTTCGGATTACCATTTACCGGCTGGATCGCGTATATTCCAGTGCTAATCATCATTCAGGCAATGCTGCTAGTTGGTCTTGGGCTATTCCTGGCCGGATTGAATGTCATCTTCCGTGATACTGGGGTGATCCTGGAAGTCGTACTTCTGGCCTGGTTTTTTCTCACGCCAGTCTTTTACGACATCAAACAAACCTACCCAGAAACAGCAGGTTGGGTCTTTCGCTTCAACCCGATGGCCTCAATTATCGAGCAATATCGAACAATCCTCTATCTAGGGGCGCAGCCTGGCTTTAGCTTCGACGTTCGAGCCGGACTGACCTGCTTCGTGATCATGATTCTAGGCTATCTCTTCTTCATTTCACTCAATCGGCGGTTGGGAGAACACCTATGAGTCGACTCTCCAATACCCTCAGTGCTGAAAATGCGATTGAGTTTGATCATCTTTCGCGCAGTTTCACGATTAACCACGAGCAGAATGAGTCACTGCAAGATTGGGTGATTAGCCGTTTCCGCCAGAAAAAGGGCAGCACGGAAAGTTTCTTCGCCCTCCAAGATCTGAACTTTAACATCAAGCGGGGGGAAACGGTTGGCTTCCTAGGACGCAACGGCGCTGGCAAGAGTACCTTATTGAAGATCGTCACCGGCATTCTGGAACCAACCAGTGGCGAAATTCGGCGGGGTGGCAGAACCTATGCCATGCTCGAACTTGGGGCAGGCTTTCATCCCGAACTGAGTGGCCGCGATAATATCTTTCTCAATGGCTCAATTTATGGGTTTGGCCGCCGGGCAATGCGCGAGAAGTTTGCGTCGATTGTCGAGTTTGCCGAGCTAGAACGCTTCATTGATACCCCAGTAAAATACTATTCTTCGGGGATGTTCATGCGGCTGGGCTTCGCGACTGCCATCAATATGGACCCGGAGATTTTGGTGATCGATGAAGTGCTTTCGGTTGGTGATGCCGCCTTCCAACGCCGCTGCAACGATGCCATCCGCGGTTTGCAACAAAAAGAGGTCACGATCCTCCTCGTCTCCCACAGTAGTGAGCAGGTACGCGAGTTCTGTGACCGGGCGGTGCTCCTTTCCAGCGGCAAAGTCTTGGCTGATGGCGAAGTAGAAGATGTCCTGACAGAGTATGCCCGGCTGCAATTACGCGAAGGCACTGGCAGCATGACTGTGTCAGGGCAATCGACGCTATCGGCTAATGGTCAGCGTAGCCTCGCCCAATTCGCCAAAGTCATTCTCCGTGATCGCACAGGTGAACCAATCCAGCAATTACAACCAGAAATACCATTCGCGCTCGAACTAACGGTCATTGGCGACGATCAAAGTCCGCTCGACGTGATTGTGCGCTGGCGTACCACCCTTGGCTTACTCCTCTGGGAAGGTCGCCATCCCCTACCACCAACAACAGCTGGTGAACCGCGTGGGACAACCTGCCACTTCCCAGCACTACCACTCCACACGGATGATCTATTAATCGAAGCATTGCTGCATGATCCAGTTCACGATTTGATCATTGGCAACGAGGAAATCCATTTGCACCTTGCGGTCGAACCAGGCCCGTTATTGCAGGTAGATCACCAATGGGTCGACGCCACGCCTGTTGTATCGACGAAAGCTGATTCCACCCAGACACCCGCCATCATGGCGAGTACGAGCAACCCGTGACCACCCCCACCCAGCCTACTATCTCGCCATTACCCACCGCAGGCGAACGGTTGCAGGCCCAGTGGCGAGCGCAGGCCGAGCGCTGGGCAACGGTTAATGCCCACCTACCGCTGGAGACTGCCGGACGCCTGGGGGCAGTAGTCGGCGCTAGCCGCAAAGCAATCCGCTTGCTGCTGCGCTGGTATATCAACCCCATTGTTGAACAGCAGAACCATTTCAATGCGGCCTTACTCAGTCTGGAAGCGTTGCACCACGCCAGGGAGCAAGAATTACTGCGCGAACTGACGGAACTGCAACAGCGCGTACGGGAGCTTGAAGCGCGGTTAACGATCGATCCTCCATCACCACAATGAATCAACTCGCTATCTTTACTCCGCTGCCACCCAGTAGTAGCGGCATCGGGCAATACAGTAGTGAACTACTCCCCACGCTCGCTACGGCATACGCCCTGACGATTGTGTTGGCTGACGATGCCCCAGAGCCAGCGCCATTAGCTATTCCCGTTACTATCGTACGCGTCAGCCAATTCGCCCAACAGCGCGCACCGCTATTACGACTCTACCAACTTGGCAACAGCCCAGAACACGCCTATATCTTGCGTGAGGCTGAGGAACACCCCGGAATCTGCGTATTGCACGACATTACCCTCCAGCACCTGCAACGCTGGCGGGCGTTGCACGAAGGCCCAACTGCTGCGGCGGCGTACCGGGCGGAGATGCAGGCGCGATACGGCACGCTAGGCAAACAAGCCGCTGATGACCTCCTCCAAAATCGCCCGACGACCCTCAGCTATCAGCAGATCCCTTTATGCGAACGGGTAGTTGAGCAAAGCCTCGTCACTATCGTGCATAGCGACTACGCTCGCGCTGAACTCCTGCGGCACTGCCCAACAGCGAAGGTGATCATTGCCCCCCATGGTGTACCCCTCCTGCCGTTGGGCGACCGCACCGCTGCCCGCGCCCAACTTGGCATCGCGCCCGACACGTTGGTGATCGCCGCCTTGGGCAATCTAATCCCAGAAAAGCGGCTTGAAGTAGCTCTGACCGCCTTTGCACGGGCGCTCTACCACCTCCCTGACGCCCTTTTCCTGATCGCCGGGGCAGCCTCACCGCACTATACCCCCTGCACCTTTGCCCGGATGCACGGACTAGAACCAGTAACACGCTGGCTTGGACGCGTCAGCGCTGCGGAGTTTGAACAACTGCTCACTGCCACTGATCTCTGTGTCAACCTGCGCTGGCCGACAGGTGGTGAAACATCTGGCAGCCTGCTCCGTATGCTGGCAGCAGGCCGCGCCACGTTAGTAAGCGATATTGGCGCATTTGCGGAAGTTCCCGACGATGCGTGTGTAAAGATCCCGCTTGGGCCACCAGCAGAGGCCGCAATCGTCCGGGCGTTTATTCAGGCTGGCACTCTTGCAGGCTGGGCCGATCCTATCGGCGCGCGGGCCCGCGCCTTCGTTAGTACCGCACACAGCTTCACTCGCACGCTGGCGGGGTACCAGCAAGCGATCAGGCAGGCAGCAGCGATTGTCGCGAAGTCGTAGCAGTGGGTGAGGAACGATGATGCTTGAATCAGCAGCTGGTAGCGAACAATCACGGCTGGTAGTTGGCCTGATGTCTGGCACATCAGTCGACGCCATTGACGCCGCGCTGGTGCGGATCGCCCCCACCGCAGACGGGCAACGTCGCCAGGTGGCGCTCGTCGCCCAAAGTACTACTCCGTTTGCGTCCGCCCTGCGCGCCGCAATTTTCGACCTATTCCCGCCCAACCTCGGCACGATCCCCCGGCTAGCCCAGATTGACGTACTGTTGGGTGAAGCATTCGCCGCCGCCACCCTGCAACTCCTTGCTGACGCTGGCGTGCCGCCAAGCGCGGTTGACCTGATCGGATCACATGGGCAAACGGTCTACCACGCGCCCCACCCCGACCCCAGCTCCAGCGACCTACCCACTGCCCCTGTTACCGTGCAGATTGGCTCAGGAGCGATTATTGCTGCGCGCACGGGAATAACTACCATTTACGATTTTCGCGTGGCTGACCTCGCGCTAGGCGGCGAGGGGGCACCGCTGGTACCGTACGTCGATTATCTGCTGTTCGGGGATCAGGAATCGCTAGCGATTCAGAATATCGGGGGGATCGGCAATGTTACACTCCTTACCCGCCAGCAAGGGCCAGCGGGGATCCTGGCCTTTGATACTGGCCCGGGCAATATGCTGATTGATGCATTGATGCAGATCATCAGCGAAGGCCGTCAAAGATACGATCAGGATGGCGCACTTGCCGCCCGTGGCACCATCTGTGAGCCGTTGCTGGCTGACGCCCTCGAAGATCCGTACTTCACCCGCCAGCCACCCAAAAGTACAGGCCGTGAACAGTTTGGCCTGCCCTATGCCGCTGAGTTTTACACCAAAGGCCAATCGCTTGGGCTCTCCGCCGCCGACCTGCTCGCCACCGCTACCGCCCTGACAGCACGCTCGATTGCCGACGCCTACCACCGCTTTATTCTCCCGCACGCCACCCTCGATCAGGTGCTGCTCTGTGGTGGTGGGGCGCATAATCAAACCTTGCGCCAACTGCTCATGGCGGCCTTGGACCCCATCCCAATTGGCAATGTAGAAGACCGGGGGATTCCCAACGATGCGAAAGAAGCCCTCGCCTTTGCAGTGCTGGCCTACGAGACCGCCCATGGCCGACCTGGCACCCTACCAACGACAACTGGCAGTAGCCGGCCCGCCATTCTGGGGGCGATTGCGCCAGGCTTGCAGTGCAAGCTCTGGTAAACTCTCCCAAACTGGTTCGGCAATGTGGTATAGTGCGGCCCAAGAAAGTGGCGTTTGGATCATCGAAGTGCGGGGGGTGAGCTTTGGCAGTAGTCTCCTACGAACGACTCAGAGCAATGGATGTTTTCGACAAGAATGACTATGTCGTGGGGATCATTAGCGATCTGGTTGTCGATACTCAGGCGAACGATGTTTTCTACGCGCTCATGACCCCAGCTGGGATTTTAGAAGGGCGCGGGCTGGGACAGGCACGGTTCCCAGTTCCCTTACGGGCGCTAGAGTTTTTAGGTGATCGCTTGCGTCTGGATAAGGTGGCCGACGATATTGGCAAGGCGCCACCAATTGCACCCGATGTGCCGTATAACGTCAGCGCAGAGTACGAGTCAAAAATCTTTGGCTTCTGGGGCGTCGAGCGCTAATAACGCTCACTGCACTACCAAGGGCCGCCGCCGCTGAAAGCTTTTAGCGGCGGCGGCCCTTGGTGCAAAGAATGCTATTGCTTTGGCAGAACGGTAATGCGGCGCATCTCCCCTTCGCCGCTACTCTCAGTCAGCACATCAGGATCATCACGCAGCGAGAGATGGACAATCCGCCGCTCATTCGCTGGCATCGGCTCAAGTTGAACAGGCCGCCCGCTGCGCGCTACCTGCCGCGCCACGCGCCCAGCAAGCCCAGCAAGGGAATCTTCACGCCGCCGCTTATACCCCTCAACATCAACAGATACACGCACCCAATGCCCAATCCGCCGCGTGACCATCAGATTGACTAGATATTGCAGCTGGGCCAGGTGATCACCACGGCGGCCAATCAACATCCCCAGATCATTGCCCAACACATTGACGCCGATTGTTGGCGCGTTATTGCCTTCATCCTCGGTAACCGCCTGCGGGACAACGCTCACCTGAAAGCCCATCGCCCCAAGCAGTTCTGTCGTCACATCAATCGCTACCTGCGTTTGTTCATCAGGGGCGGAGACGACCTGCTGAACAGCGGTGGCGCGTGCAGGAGGCCGCGCTGCGCCACCACCACTGCTATGCGTTGGCTGCGAAGCCTGACCGCGCACCGTAACGCGCACTAACGCTTCTTCTTCATCCAACCCACTGCCAGTGGGCTCAGCCAGAATCTCTACTTCCACTTCTTCGCGGGTACGGCCCAGTTGTTCCAGGGCTAAGCGTACGGCCTCATCAACTGAGATCGCTTGAATCTCCACACTATTGCGGCGGTCCATACTTCTCCCATCCTCCTATTGCTCCCCCGCAGCTTATCCAGGCTGATCGCCCCTGCGCCAACAAAACGTAGCGGAACGTCCTACGGCTCATCGCCGCACTATCGCCACAGCAATTTCATTGGCAATAATAGCAGCCCGCATTCTGTCTTGTATGCCACCCGCGCAATGCGTCAGGCACCGCAAAGCACAATTAGCCAGAACTACCAGTATCAGGAAATTCTCCCGCTGAATTGGGCTTTGTTTTCTTCACGGAAATCCGTGGCCCCGGCACAGGCTTAGGCGTATCTTCGGCATCATCGTCCGCCGCATTCGCCCGCGCCCGCTGGTTCTTTCCATTGCGTTGCGCTTGCCCCGCTGTTGGCTTTGCGGTGCCATTGTTGCGTCCGCCCGTCCCCTGGCTCAGCGTGGTCGTACCATCGCCAGCAGCATTCTCAGCAACCATCCGCTGCTGCTCAACGCGTTCAATCTGTTTACTGAGCAACCCCATCAGGCCACCACGTTGCACGACTGGACGAGTGCCATCAGTGCCAGTAACGACGACCCGGCTCTCGTCGACCTCATCGGGATCAGGGGGCGTATAGCGCACAACTTCGGGCAGGAACGGCACCCACTCGCGCAAGGCCCCCCAACCAGTGATCCAGTATTGTTGCACCGCGCCGAAAATACTCTGCGTCGCCCAGTAGAGTACTAGGCCAGCGGGGAAGGTCCAACCAAAGAAGATCACCGTAATGGGCATGAACTGCATCATATTGGTCATCATCCGCTGCTGCGGATCGGTTGGCTTGAACTTCCCGGTGGGCATCGACATTCGCGTTTGGATCAGTTGGAAGAAGGCCGCCACGAACGGCATGATATGCAAAGCATCGGGCACCGCCAGCGAACTGAGCCAGAGGAATGACTGTTGAAATGGCCCACCAGCGGTATGGGAAAGTTGGGTCAGACTCTGATACAGTCCCCAAAAGATCGGCAACTGAAACAGCATCGGCAGACAACTCGCCATCGGATTAACGTTGTGTTCCTGGTAGAGCCGCATCTGCTCGGCAGAGAGCTTCTGCCGATCATCGCCGTAGCGTTTCTGTAAGGCTCTGATCTTTGGCTGCAGGTCTTGCATCGCCCGCTGCGACTTAATCGTCCGTAAAGTCAACGGGGTGAGCACCAGCTTGATTAATACCGTAAAGATGATAATCGCCAAGCCCGGACTACCCGTCAGATGCGCGAGTGTTTCCAGGCCAAGCTTCATCAACCCAACAAACTGATTCCAGATCGGAATTGACACAAGCGGGAAAAGGTTGGGGCTAAGCACTATCCGCTGCCTCCCGCCACGCGCTCAACGTGGCCCATTGTATTGCTCCACCATACTGCTGACGCATCAGCACGTGATCAGGCAATTGTTCTTCGACACAAGCGTTGGTATTGGTCACTATCAGCAACTTGCAAGAAACTAGCTTACTGTACCAGATGCCAGAACGCCACTCTCATTTACGCAGTGCGCGTCATTTCGTCGCATGCTGCACTGGGCTGCTTGCGCTGCCTCAGCAAACAGTCCAGGCTACGGTACGTAATCAAACCCACCTTTGTTGTAGGGATTACACCGCAAGATCCGCCATGCCCCTAGCAAGCCGCCTTTGAGGATCCCATATTTCTCAATCGCCTCATAGGTATATTGTGAACAAGAGGGGTGGAAGCGGCAGGTATTGGGAAAGAGCGGAGAGATCCATCGCTGATAGAAGGCGATCATTGCTAGCGGCACTTTTCTCATCAGCCAGCCCTCCTCAA
>JBDHWF010000038.1:0-28899 GCA_039810045.1 Chloroflexia bacterium | reverse complement strand
GAGGAAACACGATGCGTACTGCCCTACGTAGCCTACCAGTCGTCCTGGCCCTGGCCCTCAGCCTGATTCTGATTCCCAGCACCACCGCCCAGACTATGCACTATAGCTCCACCCTCAGCGGCGCAGAGGAAGTCCCCGCGAACGCCTCACCCGCCACGGGCGAAGCGACCTACATGGTCAGTGCCGACGGGCTGTCGATGACCTACAAAATCACCGTCACCAACCTGAACAACCCCGTAATGGCCCACATTCACCTCGGCGCAAAAGGGGCGAACGGCCCGGTGATCGTCCCCCTCTTTAACGGCACCCCTGGCGCTGGGATGAAAAGCGGCACCCTGATCGAAGGCACAATCACTGCCGACAAACTCAGTGGCCCAATGGCGGGCAAAACGATGGCCGACCTGCTGAAAGAGATGGAAGCGGGCAACACTTACACCAACGTCCATACGAATGATGGCAAAGACCCCGCCAATTCCGGGGTTGGCGACCTCAGCGGCGGTGAGATTCGCGGCCAGATCATGCCGATGGGCGCTGCGCCCGCTCCTGGCCTGCCGAATACAGGTGGTGGCTACGCCGCCCAGACTCCCTTCTGGTTGCTTGGCACCCTGATCGTAGTGGCAACCGGGGCGGTCTTCTTCACCACACGGCGGCTGCGCCAAAGCCGCTAGGCCCTCCCCGACATTCACAGCACAAGCAGCGACGCCCGCCAACAGTGGCGGGCGTCGCCCTTCCCAACCCAATAACCCCGCTAGGGCTACAAATCCCCGTCTTCGGCCTCGTCAGGCTCCGGCGCCTCTTTGTCTACCCCGACACCTTCGGGAAAGAGCCGCTGCAACTCTCGCACAAACCGTTCAGGGTCGCGGTACTCAATCGCGTAGCGCCCATTCGGATCGAGCGGGTTGGCGGGCAAGGTCAGCGTGATCCACCCCTCCCCGATCCCCTGGCAGATCAACTCCGTCACCCGCCGCACAAAGCGCGAATAATACATACTCCCTGGTTGGCAGATCTCGAAATACCGCTGGCCCATCCCATCTGCCGTCCAGATCGCCTGAATCAGTTGCAAGTGGCGTTGCTGCGTATCCGAGCGATTGCCCGTGCCAGTGCCAACCTTCCGCAACGCCGCCGTCAGCCAGCTAATCCGGCGGGTTGCCCCCCCGCATTGCTCACAAACGATCGGCTCGGCGGCCACCTCGGCGACAATCGTCCGCTCGCACCGCTGACACCAATAGAATCGCTCCACCTGCTCGCCTCCGCCTGTTCTCGCCCGTTAACGGCGGAAGGGTCGGCGCATTGCCGACCCTTCACCACCACGGTACTATCGTCTTGGTTTGCCGTTTTATTGCATCGTGCGCTTCTGAATCAGGTAGACAATATAGATCCCCAGGAACATCACGCCAACCACGATAAACAGCTCAATCGTTTCGCCAACTTCACCAAAGATCATTTCGCCCTCTCTCCTTTACCGCGTTAGCGGCTGATCGTCTTGTAGCAACTCTTTGGTGGCGCGGTCGTTGGTGGCGTGGTGTGGGTCATCAGCCACTTCGTCAGCGCGGCCATATCAGCGTCCGAAATCTGGTCAGGTGGGAACGCAGGCATCCCACTACCAGCACGCACCGACGTTGGGTCGCGAATCCACTTCGTCAACCCCGCTTCTTTCTCGGCGCTCACGTCGATCTGATTGGGGATAATCGGGGAGCGGCTGGGAATACTGCGAATCGCCACCCCCGTCAGATCCGGCCCTGTCCCACCACCAGCGGGGAAGTCCGGCGTAATCTTATGGCAGGTAATACAATGCGCCTGGAAGACTGCCGCGCCGGGGTCAGCCCCGGCGGCGGCCTGGGTTGCCACTGGGGCGCCAGGCAAGATCCGCGCATTCGGAGTCTTAAAGCTTGGGGGAGTGGGGATGGCCGCCAGCGGCGTTCCCAGTTCACCCGTCAGCAAGTGCGCTGGTTCACTCCAATTACCACAGCCCATAAAGGTGATGATGTCATCGATCTGCTGGGCGTTCAGTGGTCCACCATTGGTATCCAGGAAGATCGGCATATTCGGCTCCCAGCCATTGCTGTTCTGCCGCCCATTATTCAGGATATTGGTCAGGAAGGCGCGGCGGTCATCGTCGGGTACTTTGTTGTCCTCAGTATTCAGGGCGAAACCCGCCCCCTGAATCCCCGCGCCATCTGGGCCGTGGCAAACGACGCAGTTCTCGGCAAAGAGGAGTGCGCCACGTTCCGAGGCCGTCTCGACCTGCTCATTGAAGGCGGCTGCCCGCCGCTGCGGCTCGAAGATCATGTACATCAGGATGATAAGTCCCGCCAACATGAACATGGTTACGAATGCTGTTACCTGTCGCCCGATCGTATCCACAGACCTGTTCCCTCCCTACCAGCGCCACGCGCGCAACACGCTCACCTTGTTCGTGTCATTCGCCCTATGAGAGTTTCACCGCCTGACTTGGATTATAGTCGGTGCGCTGCGTAATCTTCCCGGTATCAACCGTGACTGTACTCCCATCTACCGAGAGCGCCATCAGATCGAGCGGGCGCGGCGCAGGGCCAGCGATTCGCACACCATGGCGATCATAAATCGAACCGTGGCACGGACAGTGGAATGTCTTCGCGGCAGCATCCCACGGTACGGTGCAGCCCAGGTGGACACATTTCCAATAGAGCGCCAATGCGCCATCTTCGTTGTTGATCAGCCAGAACTTCCCATCGCGGTCAACGATCGGGTCAGCACCGACTTTCGGAATATCCGCCGCGGCCACATTGATCTTTGAGCCGAACTTCCCAATCTTGTTCGGCCAGAAGAACGCCACGAACCCAGCGGCAGATTCAGCCAGGAAGAAGGTCAGCGCCCCCATTACCGTCCAGCGCAGGAAATCGCGCCGCGAAGTGCGTGGTGACGAATCAAGCTGATGCAACGTGAGCCCCAGCACGGTCGGCACCGCCGACTTCACCAACCCTGCGCGCATCCGGCGACCTTGCAGGCCCGACCACAGCCCTTTTGCGACAAATTGCACACTGACCATCGCGCCCTGTTCCTCTCTTCCTGCCGCCCGCTGTCGGCAGGGTTCAGTATTCCTACAGGCCAAACAGACTCAGGATAATCTGGGCCCCTTCCGGGTGCCGGGGGTTCTGCCAGGGCCAGTTCAACTCCATCCCATGGCCACGGAACGCTGTACCAGAAATCGTCAGCACCACGAAGGCGGTGACAAACCCCGTGAACAACGCCACCATCACCTCGCGCATATCGGCGTTGTAGATCCGGCGCACAATCACGACTAACAGCGCCGAGAGCCCAATCATCACAATAATCGGAATGACAAAGTTGAAGACCCAGGTTGGCACCCCAGCATCACCCAGAGTGGCCGAGATACCGAAGCCCGGCCAGAAGCCCAGCGTCCACTTCTTCGTGACCCCATCGGCTTGCACCCGGGGTGGCTCATCGATGATGATCAACAGCCAGACCAGGATGAACGTATAGATCGCCGAGAACTTCGCGATCTTCTTACTATTCTCGGTGTACCAATAGACGCCTTGCCCCAACGGACTGCGATCAATGTACGGAATCGCCGCCAGCAGCACCAACGCCAGCCCCGGCACAAAGACACCAGCGAGGCTTGCATCCATGTGCAGCAACAGTTCCTGCAAATTCAGGAAGTACCAGGGGGCCTTCGAGGGATTGGGCGTCCTGGTGGGGTTCGCCACCGTCAGCAACGGCGCGTTAACCATGATCGACATGACCAGCAACAGCAGCGTAAAGACCAATGCCGAGACGGCCTCGATCACCACGAGATCGGGCCAAACCATGACCTCATCGCCCTCAACATATTTCGGGCGGGCAAATGTTTGGCCCCGTACCAATGCCAACAGGCGGTACGTCTTCTCCATCTCAACCGGGATCTCACGTCCCGCATCTTCCGGCAACCGGCGCTCGTCGACCTGTGCCATCTTCCCGTCTCCACTCATCCCGCTATGCAGCGTTCGTTATCACTCTCAGGAATCGCCGATCAGCACCCCTTATAACGGGCCGCTGATTCCACCGTCTTTCCGAATCCGCCAGAAGTGCGCGGCCATCATCAGCGCGGTTGCCAGCGGCAGGAAGATAACGTGCAGGGTATAGAACCGCAACAACCCGTTCTGCCCAACTTCGTAACCACCGATCAGCATAAACCGAATCTGCGGGCCGATTACCGGGGCATATTGCGCCAACTGCGTACCAACCGTGATCGCCCAGAAGGCCAGTTGGTCCCACGGCAGCAGGTAGCCAGTGAACGAGAGGAGGAAGGTCAGGAATAACAGCACCACCCCGATCACCCAGTTGAATTCACGCGGTGGCTTGTACGATCCCGTGTAAAAGACACGACACATATGGAGGAAGACGACGATCACCATCGCGTGTGCGGCGTAACGGTGCATATTCCGCAGCAATGTCCCCAACGTCACCGAGCTTTGCAAGTCGAGCATATTCTGGTGGGCCGTGGCCGTGGAGGGGATGTAGTAGAACATCAACATCACCCCAGTCACCGTCAGCAACAGGAACATGAAGAACGACAACCCACCCAAACAGAAGGTATACGGCACCGCCAGCGCATGACGCCGCAGCCGCACCGGGTGCAAGTGCAGGTAGACATTCCCCAGTACCACCAACGCCTGATTGCGTGGTGTGTCTGGATACCCACTCCGCACAATTGAGCGATAGATCTGTGACCGCGTGATGCGATCAACGAGCGTACTCTCCCGCCTCAGTGCCATCCGTCCTTACCCTCCCCAGCGTTCTCGTTCCTCGCGTTTCGCCGTTTCATCCGAGGTAAACCCTGCCGCGTCATTCTCCCCGCTGACATCAGCCGGCAAAGCCCTGGTCAATCGTTATAATCGAGCGCCACCGCCAACCAGCATCTGCTTGCCAGTGTCGCACGTCTCGAAGTTCTTCATCGAGAGCGCATTCGTTGGGCAGACATTTTCGCAGATTCCACAGCGAATGCACAATTCCTCATCAAGGGCGAATACAATCCCGCCAATATCTTCACCGGGTAAGACGCGCTCCGCAGTCAATTCTTCCCACGGTCGCCCATACGTTTCTGCCGCCCGCTCCTCCATATAGCGATCCCCAATTGTCTGGTGAATCGCCTGGACATGGATGATTCCATAAGGGCAGTATTCCACACAACGGTAGCACTCAATACAGAGGTTCGGGTCAATCTGAATATTGATCTGGCACTGCAAGCAGCGCTTCGCCTCGTCGTCACCCTGCTCTGGCGTATACCCAAGGTCTGTTTCCACCAGGAAATCTTTACGCAGTTCTGGGGCCAGGGCAGGCATCTTCTGGCGCGGAATATCCGTGTAGTCAAGCGGGCGGAAGAACGGCTCCAGCGTCTTGATGTCGCCTTGCAGCGACACCACCGCCTTATCGATCGCCGTGGCACATTCGCGCCCTTCCGCAATCGCCTCAATCACCGTGCGGGGGCCATTGGCGAGGTCGCCAATCGTGTAGATCCCCTCATAGTCAGTCGTATGCAACCGCTTCTTCTTCGCGGGAATCGTGCTGTTGCGGTTGATTCGCAGGTTCAACTCCTGCCGCAAATCGTCGGGGAGAATCCGCGAGAGGTCGGGGGTCTGCGAATAGGCAGGCACCACCAGATCGCACTCAATCACGAACTCCGAACCGGGGATGGGCTTCGGTGAACGGCGACCACTGGCATCAGGATCACCAAGTTCATTCTTTTGCATCACCGCGCCGCGCACGCGCCCCTGCTCGTCGCCCAGCACCTCGATACACGAGGTCAGGGTCATCACATCGATCCCCTCTTCCTCGGCCCCTTCGATTTCTTCTTCAGTCGCGCCCATCTCTGCCGTGGTCCGGCGATAGGCCATGTAGACCTTTTCGGCCCCCAGCCGCACCGACGAACGCACACAGTCAATCGCCGTGAACCCACCACCCAGCACGACAACGCGCTTCGGCAGTTTCGTATATGGCTCCAGGTTGATCCGCTTCATAAAGAGCGAACCACCCTCAACCCCTTCCAGATCTTCACCCGGCACATCCATCGGGTTCGGGATAATGCAGCCCATCGCCAGCACCGTGGAGACAAACCCATTCTGCCCCGGCAACAGTTCGCGCAGCGAGATCGCCGTGCCAACTTCCGTATTCATGTGGAAGATGACGCCCATCTCCTCCAGGTCGCGTTGCATATCGAAAACATATTTACGCGGCAACCGATAGGGCGGAATCCCAATGTAGAGCGCCCCACCCACGGCACTGAGCGACTCGTAGACATGCACCTCAAAGCCACGCGCGGCGAGGTCGTGCGCGCAGGCCAACCCCGCAGGGCCAGCGCCAATGACGGCCACCTTCCCTTTATCCTGCTCTGGTGGGCGCATCTTCCACATATTCGGCGCAACCCCCGTGCGGCCATTGTCAGCCATCATCTGCACCGGGGAAAAGGCGGGCGAAATACTATCGCGGTAATCAGCCGCTACCCGCTTCAAGTCACGAATCGCAATCGGCTTCCCATCGATCTTCTTCCGCCGACAGACCGTCTCACAGGGGTGGGAACATACCCGCCCCAAAACATCGGGGAAGAGATTGGAGCCACAATTGACTTCATATGATTCGCGATAGCGGTGTTGCGCGATCAGCGAAATATAGCGGGGGATATCGGTTTTGGCCGGACACGCCACCTGGCACGGTACATTATTCCTGTACCATTCCAAATCCGGCGTCTGTACACGCATAAACCGCATACGTCACTCCTATCAGCATTGCGTGCTGTTCGTGTGTCAGCGCACGCCCGACAGACTCTTGCTGTCGCCATTGCCGCGCCCTACTGTCTGGCAGACAGGGGCTATCACGGACTCTCTCGATATTCTCCCATTGTCGGTGCCGACAATCAAGGGCGCACCCACCGCTGCACTGCTGCGGGCGTTATCATACCACGCACAGCGCAACGTGCAAGATCGCTGCCCCTCCGCCCTGCCTTTCTGCGGCTAGCCGCTGCCTGAATGCTATACTTTGCCCGCCATCAGACCACCAGCCTGAGATGAGTAACGCGCGAGGGTACGCCATGACTATCGCCAGCATCCAGCCATTGGGATCAGCCTATGCCGCCGTCGCCGATGATACGGCAGAATCGGTTGTGGGCAGTGCGCCACACCAGACGGCCCTGACCGCCCTGTTCGATACGCTCGACGCCTATGGGCTGCGCCAGGGCTTGCCCTGGTGTGTTGGCTATCAACTGCGCCTGGTGCTACCGCGTATCACCACCGATCTCTCCTGCTGCCCCGATCTTCTCGTCCATCCAACCCTGGGCCGTGGCCCCCGCACTCACCTGCCTGCCGCGACGGAAGGGGTGCCAGCATTGGTGATTGAAGTCGCCAATGCATCGACCATCCACGACCGCGATCTGCAAACGAAGCGCGATATCTATGCCCAGGTGGGGATCGCCGAATACCTGGTCTTTGATCCCACCCGCGAGTTTCTGCCCAGCGGATTAGTCGCCTGGACGCTCGCCGCAACCGGGCGCTACTACCAACCCTGGACTACGGCTACTAATGGTCGCTGGCACAGCACCCTGGGCGTCTCCTTCCAACCCGAAGACCACCTGCTGCGGGTCTACGATCTGGTTGGGCAACGCCTGCGTACCCCCAAAGAACAGGCCGAGTACCTGGATCACCTGAATCAACAACTCGCCGAATGCGATGCCCAACTGGCGACACTAAATGACGAACTGCACGCGCAGTCAGCGCAGTAACCGCCATAGGGCCTACCCCAGCCACAACGAGCGCAAAACTTTAACTATTCTTCATCAATAGCTGCACTTTCCTTCAGGAAACAGACCTAAACTAGCTTCAGCGGTAACGAACTACGACCACAACAGGTCGCTGCCTGACCCATTACAAGTATGAACGTTTCTGAAGGAGCCCAGCCATGCCCGCCCCAACCAAACGCCCCACCAACCCCGCCCAACGCAGCAAACAACTGCTCGCCAATAGCCTGGTCGCCCTCAGTTCAGCGGCGGTCTTCGCCGTCTACGCGGCAGGATACGCCCGCACCGCCCCCGCCGCCGCCGACCTGGCCGCGACCGCCGTGCCACCCACGACGCCAATCGACCCAACGGCGACAATCGCCCCCGCCACCGCGACCGCCAGCCCCACCAGTACGGCAACTGCGGCAGCCACCAGCACCACGGCCAAAACCGCGAGTACGGCCACCGCACCAACCAGCACCGCCCCCGCCGCCAGTGTTGCCCCCACTGCCAGCGTTGCGCCAGCCGCCACCAGCACAACGATCACCACGACCACAGCGGCCTACACCGATGGCACCTATAGCGGCACTGGCACCAGCCGCCACGGCAATATCACGGTCGCCGTCACGATTCAGGGTGGGAAGATTGTTTCTGCCGAAATTACCACCTGTGGCACCAAGTATCCCTGCTCCCGGATCGCCGCGCTCCCCAGTCAGGTCGTCGCCCGCCAGAGTGCCGCCGTCGATCTCGTTTCTGGGGCTACCGACAGCACCAACGCCTATCGCGCCGCCGTCAACGCCGCGCTCGCCCAGGCCCGGTAACGTCATGGCCACTGCCCTGCACTCTACCCAGCAATTGCTGACCCGTACCAGCGTGGCGATGGACACCTACATCACGGTCGGCGTCATCCACGGCCAATACGCCGTGAACACGACCGCCCTGACCCGCGCGCTCGACTGGTTTCAGCGGGTCGAGGCCGCCTGTAGCCGGTTTGACAGCAATAGCGAACTGCGCCGCCTGCTCGACCGCGTTGGTGAACCAGTCCCCCTGAGTCCGCTGCTCTACCAGACCCTGGCGTTCGCGCTCGCCACTGCCGCAGCGACAGATGGCCGCTTCGACCCCACTATCGGTCAGCGACAGGAACAGCGCGGCTTTGTCCACAACTATCGCACGGGCGCAGCGACGCCTGCTGCGCTCGCCGCCAGCGCCACCCCCGCCACCTTTCGCGATCTGACACTGGACCCCGTGCGCCAAACGGTGACCCTCCATCGCCCACTCGTACTCGATCTCGGCGCAGTCGCCAAAGGGTTCGCCATCGACCTCGCCATGCAGGAACTGCTGGCCTATCCCGGCAGTATGGTGGAGGCGGGCGGCGACCTCCGCGTGCAGGGCCACAACCCCAGTGGCGGACGCTGGCAGATCGGGATTCGCCACCCGCGCCTGCCCGACGCCTTACTCACTACGTTGCCAGTCAGCAATGCCGCCGTCTGTACCTCCGGCGATTACGAACGCCGCACGCAGGACGCCACCGCCGAGCATCATCTGCTCGACCCGCAAACGGGCCACTCGCCCAACGCCCTCGCCAGCGTCACCGTCGTCGCACCAACGGCATTAGCCGCCGATACGCTCAGTACAGCAGCCTTCATCCTGGGGCCAACGGCTGGCCTCGCCTTCCTCGAACAACAGGGGGTTGCTGGCCTCCTGGTCACGCCCGCTGGCACCGAATACGCCACGCCCAACCTTGAAAGGACCGTCCAATGAGTACCCTGCACCCTGCCACCTACCCCCCGATCAGTGCGCCACGCCAGCAAGTTTCGCTGAGCAAAGCCCTGCGCCGCGCCACACGCACCCCGAAAGGATTGATGATCCTGATCCTGTTAGCCTTCCTCGCCCTGGCCGGGTTCGGGGCCGGCTGGGGGGTAATCGCCCCCGGCGTAGTCGCCGCCGTGAGCGTCGCTGCCGCGCTCGATACCGTCTTGCTCTGGCTAACGCGCGGCAAAGTGCAGTGGCCGAGTGGCGCAGTCCTCTCCGCGCTCTTTGTCGCCCTGATCCTCGACTCACACACCCCCGCCTACGTCACCGCCTGCACCGCCGTCCTGGCGATCACCTCGAAATATATTTTCCGTAGCCGCTGGGCCAATATCTTCAATCCTGCCGCCATCGCCCTCGTCGCAAACTACTACCTCTTTGGCAGTGGGCAAAGCTGGTGGGGGGCCTTGCCTGACCTCGCGCTGCCCTTCGCTATCGTGCTGCTCGTCGCCGTCGTCTTCATCGCAGATCGGATCAAGAAGCTGCCGATCGTCCTCGCCTTTCTCGGCACCTACTTCATCCTCTTCACGGCTGCCGCCTTTCTCCGCGACCCGGCCACAGTGGCCGAAATCTTCCGCACGCCCGATGCCTATGCCGTCCTGTTCTTCGCCGGATTCATGCTCACCGACCCGCCCACTTCGCCCGCCCGCACCCGCGATCAACTGGTCTACGGGGTCACCGTCGCCATTCTCAGTGTGGCGCTCTACCTGACCGTCGGCGTCCTCTGGTTCCTCCCCGGCGCCCTGCTCCTCGGCAACCTCGGCGAGACAGTTCGCCGCGTCATCACCGCCCGCCAACGCCCGCAGGTCACCCGCCGCCCACGCGTACAATAAGTCACCACCACGATCAAACGGCCCTGGCAGATCTGCCAGGGCCGTATTGCGTGCAAACAGGTGGGCAAATTGTTGACAAAAAAAGAGGTCAGCCCGGATCGCTAGGGGAACCGACCGGGCCGACCAGAGGCTTTATTTGGGGTAACTTCGAAGGTTTCTGTCCGCCACAATCGCTCGCGGTGCGACTTGTTGCGTGCGACAGCATTGTCTACACGCACTCCTTGGCGATGCAAGAGGCCGCGATGAAGTTTAATCCCCCAGTACTAATAATCATAGCTGATTATCGGCAAACCGTCAATGATTTTTCTTGTCATAGCAACAGTTTCGCCCTAGTACATCTGGGCTACCCGCCCCGCCACCTACGAGCGCAGGCTGGCGGGCCGGGCCGGCGGGGTAAACGGCTCCGGCCAAAACTCCACCGTACGCACGATCTTCCCGTCGCGCAACGTAAAGAAGGAGATCACGCGGGCCTCGACCGCATCAGCACTGACCAGCACATCAGCGACCACCCCGTCATCGTCGGCAATGATCCGCTGCACAGCAAATGTCCACGGCCCCGGCACTGGATACGCACTGTTGAAGGTGACAAACGCCGCCCGCCCCTGGAACCGTTCCCCAGACTGGGGGTACTCAAACCTATAGTCCTCGTGTAGACACTGCTCCGCAACGGCTTGCCAATCGTTCGTCTGCATCAGCGCCCAGAACTGCGCCACCTGCCGCCGATACGCTGCTGCACTCATCGCCCCTGCTCCCTTCCTGCTGACCTACACCGCCAACGATGGGGCAATATCAGGGAGCGCGGCATCTCCCGCGCTCCCGAACCAGCGCACCCGCTACCGCAGCACCCAATAGGCTGGTGGGGCCTCCGGCCACTCAACCAGCCCAAGCCCCGTGGGGTTATAGACGATCCGGCCTCCCGCAACCGTCAGCAGCGGTCGCAGACGTTGCGTGCCAGTCAGCAACGCCGGGCCGCAATCAACGAACGGGAACGACCCTTGATCCAGCGCAAAGACCGCCACATCAGCCGCCCCACCAACGCCCAGATGCCCCAATTCTGGGTGCCCGATCTCCCGCGCCGGAGCCACGGTCGAGCGGGCGATCACGTCGGGCAACGCCACGCCCATCGCCAGCACCTTGTTCATCGTCGTCACCATATCGATCACCACGCCATTGACGTTCCCCGTATGCAGATCCGTGCTGATCGAGTCCGGCAGGAACCCCTGCGCGATCGCGGGAGCCGCGTTGCGATACCAGAAACTCGCCGCGCCATGCCCCAGATCAAAGATAATCCCGCGCTCCCGCGCCGCAAACATAAAGTCGTTGACCTGTCCCTGATCATCCAGCACGGGGAACTGCTGGGCGAAGACGTGGGTATGAATATCCCCTGGCCGCATCTTCTCTAACAACGTGGGATAGGGGCGTTCGGGGAGCCAGGGGAAGAAATCGACCATGATCGGCTTCCCGCACAGCTCGCCCGCCTCCAACGCCCGATCAACCGCCGTCCACGGCAAATGGTCGTCATCGAACGGCTGCCGCGCCCAGTAGTGCGCCGTCTTAATCCCGACCACCACATCGGAAAACTCCTGCGCGACTGCCGCCGCCCGCTGCGCGTCCATCTCGACGGCCTCGTGTTCCCAGGCTCCGCCCATCCCCTTGCCCACGATATTGACGTAGGCCAGCACCCGAATCTTCGCGTTGTCAATTGACAGGGCTTTGCACTCGGCAAAATCTTCCCAGCCCACCGTGCCCGCATCGACCACGGTCGTCACGCCGGATGAAAAGGTGTGCACAATCGGGTCGAGTGAGAGGCGCGAACGGCGGTGCCAGTGCATCACGTGGGCGTGCATATCGATGATCCCCGGCGTCACCACCTGCCCGCTGACATCCAGCACCTGCGCCGCCCCCGCCGTCGCGAGATTCGGCCCAACCGCCGCGATCTGCCCCGCGCTGATCGCCACGTCAGCCACTGCGTCCAACCCGTGCAGCGGGTCGATCACCCGCCCGCCCTGCAACAGTAGATCCACCTCTGCCACGTTGGCACTCCCCTTTCCTGCCCTATTGCTCCTGCAACGCCCGCTGATAGAGCGCGGTCGCGTAAAACTCATACGACGCGGCGCGGTCTGGCACATCGACCACGTGAACAGTGAACCGACACGGTACGCCATTCTCCGGCAACTGCTCGGCAAAGTAGCGACTGTAGGCTGCCGCATAGGCCTGCCGCAGGCGCTCCTGCTCCGCCGCAAACCCCGCCGGATCGACGGCGGGATTCGGGCTTTTCGGCTGACAGCCGAACGCGTGCAATTCGATAAAATCGACCTGCCGCAACGACTGACAGATCCCCGCATCCTGTAACCACTTCTCCCAACAGGCGAAGACCAGCGGCACCTCGCGCTCAGGGTCCATCGTCACCAGTTCGGTCAGCCCCAACACACTCTGCGCCGAGTAGCCCCCGGTCAACCCCGCAAACGAGATCTTCAGATCGCCATCGGGTAATTCCTCAGTGACCAGCGACGACAAAACCGGGCGGTCGCCACTGTAGTAATAGGTCAGTTTCCCGCGCTTCTTCACCTGAAAAGCCATCGCCCCCTCCTTACCACGCTGCCGACACGCCAGCCGTTGACAAACGCTGCCCCGCGCCAGCAACGAACCACACCCCCACAGGGCATTGATGCTCCGTAGGGAAGTGACCAACTCCTATGCTGCCCCCTCAGACCAGACTCACCAGCAGATCGGTCAATTCCTGCGCCATCGTGTAGTGCAGATTGTGGCCGGTGGCGAACTCCTCCAGCCGCCACGCCGGATCATCGCGCAGGCGGGCGGCGATTCGCGCAAAAGCGTCGCCAGCGGGCGCAGTGCAGAGAACGTAGAGACGCGGCAAATCGGCCCCCTGGTGGCCCGTCGCCTGAAACGGCTGAATGAACGTTTGTAGTGGCTGAACGCCGCGTCGGGGTTCCGCCCAGGCCCGCATCTCCGGCGAAAGATCGGGGGAGATCGGTGACGGCGGCAGCTTCCACCCGTCGCCGTTCTCCTGCGCCTGCTTGATCATCTCCGCTTGCGCGCCGGGGTCAACCAGATCAGCCAGCGATTGCCCCTCGGCTGGCACCATCGCGTCGAGATAGACGAGTTGCTGCAGACGCTCACCAGCGCGGTCAGCCACGCCAGTGATCACCATCCCGCCATAGCTGTGCCCAACCAGCACGACATCGTGCAAATCTTCCCAAAAGAGGACATTCACGACATCCTGAACGTGGGTATCGAGGTTGACCGCTGGGCCGCCCAGATGCGCCCGCTCCCCCAGCCCGGTCAGCGTGGGGGTGTAGACCGTATGCCCCGCCTGCTCCAACAGCGGCGCGACCGTCCTCCGCCACGCCCAACCACCGCCCCAGGCCCCATGCACAATCACGAACGTTGCCATCGCGCGCTTCTCCTACGTGCTGTATCGTCGGGCGACCCACCGCCGCGTTCGTAGGATAGCACGCCGCGCCCCGCCAGGAAGGCCCTGGCGGGGCGGGGCTGCTTGCGTTGAGAGCGAGCGCGTCCTGTGTATCTACTCTCTATGGAATAGCGGGGCGCAGTCTATTGCTATGCTGGATTACCGTGACTCACCACACTTGCCAGCGCAGGACACTGGCAGCGCCCGCGACTCCGGCCCGGCGTCTGAGCCGTGGCCCGCGCCGGGGTCGCCGTACCACTCCGCCGCCCACTGACTGATCGCCGCAAAAACGGGCATCAGCGCCTCGCCTTTCGGCAACAAACGGTACTCCACGCGCACGGGCGTCGTGGGCAGCACCGTCCGCACGACCAGCCCCGCCGCCTCCAACTCCTTCAGCCGCTCCGACAGCATCCGATCACTCAGCTCAGGAATGACCGCGCTCAGATCGCTGAACCGCGTCACCCCGCTGGCGATCGCCCGCACAATCGCGCCCGTCCATCGCTTCCCGATCAACTCAATCGCCGCGTGAAAGACCGGGCAAAACGCCCCATCACGCGGCACTGCCGCGCTCTGTCGTTCCTCGATCATCGCCATCACTATCACCCTCTCGCACCAGCGCGATCATCTCTCGCTCTGCTTGCGCTATCGATAATAATTCTATTCTAACTATTTGTAAGCTACTTGACAAATATAACCAGTTATCATACAGTTACTTACGAAAGGTAAGTGTCGGCCCCGCGCTGGCACCACGCAACAAATACCGCAGGAGTAACTACCGATGACGCAGACCACCCCCACGACCACCCTTGACCCCGCCACCACCGTTGGCGCGGTCGCCCTCACCGTCGCCGACCTCACGCGGTCGGTCGCCTTCTACACCGACCTGATCGGCCTGAGCGTGATCAGCCAGACCGCGCACGATGCCACCCTGGGCGTCGCGGGCAACCCCCTCCTGTTGCTCCACGAGCAACCAGGGGCAACCCCGTGGACCCCCACGACCAACGGCTACACGGGCCTCTACCACTTCGCGATCCTCCTGCCGACCCAGCGCGACCTGGGCCGCTGGCTGACGCACTGGCTGACACAGGGCCAGCCGTTGCCGGGGCAGGGCGACCACCTCGTCAGCGAAGCCCTCTACCTGAACGACCCCGACGGTCACGGGATCGAGATCTACCGCGACCGCCCGCGTGACCAGTGGACCTGGCAGAATGGGCGCGTGCAGATGGCGACCGACCCGGTCGATCTACGCGGCCTCCTCCTCGCCGCCCAGGCCGACGACGCGCCGTGGACGGGGTTGCCAGCTGGCACCACCATCGGTCACATCCACCTCCAGGTCGGTGACATCCCGACCGCCGCCGCGTTCTACCACGACCTGATCGGCTTCGACATCGTCGCCGCCATGCCCAGCGCCCTCTTTGTCTCCGCTGGTGGCTACCATCACCACCTCGGCATGAACACCTGGCACAGTCGCCACGCCACCCCCGCGCCCAGCAACAGCGCCACCATGCGCCACTTCACGATCACCCTGCCGACCGCCGTCGCCCGCCAGGCCCTGCTCGACCGCCTCGCCGCCGCCCAGATCCCGTACACCCAAACAGGCGAAACGATCACCCTCCAAGACCCCTTCCACAACACCCTCCACCTCGCCGTCGCCAACAGCTAACCTCCACCAACAACGCTCGCCGCCCTGCCCAGAGATTGGGCAAGGTAGGAGGGTGCTGTGGGCATGATGTAGACAACAGCAGCAGCTCAGCAGCCGGGCCCGACTGGAATCTGCTACCGAGTTGGTCGTCATACCAGCATCTCCAGATAGGGCCGCATCACGTTCGTCACCCGACAGATCGTGGCGTAATGCCAGAGGTCATCGATCGTCGCGCGGCGGGCCTGCCACGTCTCGCGCAGGGCTTCCAACGCAACATCCAGGCCGATCTTGTGACGATACTTAAAGCAGTCAGCGACGGTCTTGGCCGGAGAATAAACCTGGACACGCACACCTTCAAGGCGGTGTTCCTCGATCCCCGCCGTAAAAGCATCCCCGGAGAAGTAGACGAGCCGCACAGGCAGACCAGCAAGCTGTGGTCTTGCGGCTTTGCGGTCAATAGCGAGCCAGACGACGAATGGGGCCTGCGTGGTCAGGTCGTGGAAACGCAGGGCGGTCAGCAGGCACGTGACACCATACGGCACCTGTGCCGCTACTCGTGCCAGTGTGTGGTGCGCGGTTACTGGCCGATTGGGCAGGCGATAGAGGCCATAACCAACCCGTTCCAGTAAGCCGCGTTCCACCAACCGCCCAAGCTGCGTTCGCGAAACCCCGTGCGCTGCCAGATCACGCGGACGCAGATAGCCCCGCTGCTGGGCCTGTCGGAGAATGGCGTCAGGGAGTTGTGCTGCTGGTGGCGGCATTAGTTACACTTCCTCGGCACTTATCAACAAATGCCGTATAAGTGTAACAAACAGTCAGTCTGCACAGCCAGCGCCCGCGCCTACTTTGTCCTGATAACGCATCACGCCCTGCTCGAACACGGGGGCCACCTGGCCGCCTTGACCAAACCAACTTGCGGCCCCCACTCACCCCCACTGATGCGTCAACGCAACGCCAGCCAGAGCGCCAGCGTCGCCGCCAACAGGGTTGGGGGAGCGATCAGCACACTGACCCGCATATAGCGATGGGTCGGCAGCCACTCCCCCTGCTGCCGAATGATCGTCAGCCAAAGCAGCGTGGCGAGCGAGCCAAACGGTGTCACAATCGGCCCGATATTCGCCCCCAGAATCGCCGCCAGGGCCAGCGGTTCGCGCACGGACGGCGCACTCTGACCCAGCACGCTAATCATCGCGCCAAACATCGGGATATTGTTGACCAAGTTCGCCCCCAGCCCCGTGCCAAACGCCACCAGCAGCAACGTGGGCAGGTCAACCTGCTGCACGGTCAACTGCGCGCCAAACTGCCCCAACCAGGCTCGCGCCGCGCCGTCGATCACCGTGAACATCCCGATGATCAGCGGCACCAGCCCCCAGGCTACCTCCCCCAGCACCGCCCGTGGGGCCACGGCGAACCGCCACCACGCCAGCAGCAGCAGCACCAGCCCACCCAGCAACGCCGGCAGGGCCAGCGGCCACCGTTGCCACCCCGCGATCAGCAGAGCCACCAACACCATGCCCAACACCGCCCCCGCACTGCGGAGAAAGGCGGGCGATCCCGCAGCAGGCCGCGCCGCCTGCGGTTCCAGCACAAACCGCCGGGGCAAATCGTGCCGGAACAGCAGCAGAAAGAGGGCCAGACTGGTCAGCAGCGCGGCGATCTGCGGCCACCACATCAGCCGGAGAAAGGTGGTGAAACTGAGGCCAAGCAAGCCATAGCCCAGCAGATTCGTCAGATTACTGATCGGCAGGAGCAGCGAGCCGATATTCGCCACAAAGGTACAGGCATAGAGAAAAGGCAGTGCCTTCACCCGCAGATGCGCCGTCAGCGCGTAGACAATCGGCGTCAGCACCAGCACCGTCACATCGAGCGACAGCACCGCCGTAATCGCAAAGCCCAGCAGAAAAACCCCGACAAACAGGCCGAGGCCTGAGCCCCGCGCCGCCCGCGCTGTCCAGCGGGCCAGCAGGTCAAAGACTCCGGCCCGCTGCACCACCGCCGTCAGCACCATCATCCCGATCAGGAACAGGAGCAGATCGGCGACTTGCCGCGTCACCCGCAGCAGGTCGCCCACGCTGGCGTACCGCCCAAGCAGCATCAACGCCGCCCCACCAACCGCGGCCCACCACTCTGGCAACTGGCGCGGGCGCACGATCACCAGCGTGATCGTCAGCAGCAGAATCGCCGTTGGGCCAAGCAGGTTCACCACGCCCCGCGCCCCCGCCGTCCGGCCCCGTTGCCCTGATCTGCGGCTAATCTGCCGCCCACGCCAGCCCAATCCGCCCGCGTTCGCGCTCGATCTGCACGATTCGCACAGTGATCACGTCACCAACGCGCACCGTCGTGCCGCGTGGTTGCTGGCTGCGGTGCAACAGGCCGTCCTGCTTGACGCCAATATCAACGAATGCGCCGAAATCGACGACATTCCGCACCGTGCCAGTCAGGTGCATCCCCTCTTGCAGATCGTCCAGCGAGAGGACATCGCGCCGCAAGACCGGGGTGGGCAGATCGGCGCGTGGGTCACGACCAGGGCGCACCAGTTGCTCCACAATGTCGCGCAGCGTTGGCTCACCCGTGCCGAGCGCGGCGGCGAGTTCCGGCAATGGCGTTTGCGCCACCAAGGCCTGCAACGCCGCCTGCCGCGCTGCTGGGGGCGCGGTCAGGCGCACCCCCGCCCGCTGCAACGTCTGCGTTGCCACGCTGTAGCTCTCAGGGTGAATCGCGCTGGCATCAAGCGGGGTGTCGCCGTCGCGCACGCGCAAAAAGCCCGCCGCCTGCTCAAACGCCTTCGGCCCTAGCCCCTGCACCTGCCGCACTGCCGCCCGATTCGGAAATGGCCCATGTTCGTCGCGGTAAGCAACGATCCGCTCGGCCAGTTTCGGGCCAATCCCCGCCACGTGGGTCAGCAGTGCGGGTGACGCGGTATTCAGTTCCACCCCAACGCCGTTGACCACGCTCGCCACCGTGGCCCCCAGCGCGGCAACCAGATCCGGCCCATCAATGTCGTGCTGATAGAGTCCGACGCCAATCGAGCGCGGGTCGATCTTGATCAACTCAGGCAACGGGTCCTGCGCCCGCCGCGCAATCGACACCGCCCCGCGTAAGCTGACATCGAGCGTCGGCAACTCGGCGCGGGCTAGCGGGCTCGCACTGTAGACACTCGCGCCCGCCTCACTGACCAGCAAATAGTGCAGGGCGCGGTCGGGCGTGCGCCGAATGAGTTCGGCGCATAGGCCCTCCGTCTCCCGCGAGGCCGTGCCATTGCCAATCGCGATCAGCGTCACCGCGTGCTGCGCCACCAGGTCAGCCAACGTCCGTAATGCGGCCTCTCCTTGCCGCTGCGGTTCGTGCGGGAAGATCGTCGTCGTGGCGAGCAGTTTCCCTGTCGGGTCCACGACCGCCACTTTGCAGCCAGTCCGAAAGCCTGGGTCAAGCCCCAACACCGTCTGCCCCGCCAACGGTGGTTGCAGCAACAGGCCCCGCAGATTCGCCGCAAAGACCCCGATCGCGTGTTCCTCCGCCCGCTCGCGCAAGGTCCCACGCAGGTCACGCTCAATCGCGGGCAGCAGCAACCGCGCCGCCGCATCGTCAATCGCCAGCGTCAATTGCTCGGCCCACGGCGACCGTGGCTGCGCCCGAAAGACCGCCTCCACCGCCGTGCGCCAGTCACGTTCTGGCACGACCAGCCCCACGCGCAGCACTTTCTCCGCCTCGCCCCGATTCAGCGCCAGCACCTGATACGGTCGCAGGCGACTCACTGGCACGGCGAACGCATAGTAGGTAGCAAAGGTGCCGCGGGGGTCCTCCGCTTTGGCGATCTTCTCCGCCTGCACCGTGCCAAACTGCCAGGCCCGTTCCCGCGTCGCGCGGCGCACGTCTGGGTGGTCGCTGATCGTCTCCGCGACAATATCCCGCGCCCCAGCCAGCGCGTCCTCCGCCGTCGGCACCGCCTCACCAACGAACTGCTGCGCCACCGCCGTGATCGGCGCATTGCTCGGCCCCTGGCGCAGGATCAGGTCAGCCAGCGGCTGCAAGCCGCGCTCCCGCGCCAGCCCCGCCCGCGTCCGCCGCTTCGGGCGATACGGCGCATAGAGGTCTTCCAGCGCCGTGCGCGTGGTCGCCGCGCCCAGGCTCGCGGCCAACTCCGGCGTCAGCATCTCGGCCTCGGTCAGTGCGTCCAGAATCGCGCTGCGCCGCGCCGCCAACGCACGCAACGCCGCCAGCCCCGTAACAATCTGCTGTAGCTGTTCCTCGTCCAGTCCGCCCGTACGCTCTTTACGATACCGCGCAATGAACGGCAGCGTATTCCCTTCATCCAGCAACGCCACCGTCGCCCCTACCCCCGCCAGGGGCAGGCGCAACTCCGCCGCCAGCTGCGCCGTCAGATCGTCGGGAGGAGTTGAGGATAGTGCGGTCATCTGCCTGATTCCTTTCGCTCAGCCACGCTCACCCGCACAATTGTAGCGGCTGCCAAGCACGGTTAGGGGAACAAGCCAAGCTGTCGCCAAAAAGGGCGGGCGCGTCGCTGGCGCACCCCGTTCATATTCAAGGTCGCCACCCCGCTCGGCGTCCGGCCCACCAGCGTGACCCCATCCTCTGCCCAAGCGCAGTGGTCAGCCCATTGCTGCTGCCGTGGATGAAAGAAAGGGATGATCTTTCCCGCTGGTCTGCCAATCGCCGCCAGCCACGATTGGCACGCGCCAGATCGTACCGTATCATAGCAATATCGTTGTAACAGCAGTGTGAAGGAGCAACCCTGTGAGCGAAGTTGTCCGCGATCCGCAAACAGTCACCCCTGGTGGTGAGCCGACCACCATCTTACCCGCTGGTGTCACGTTCCACGAATGCCCGACGCACCTCGATGCGCGTGGCTCGGTCTGCGAAATCTTCGACAACCGCTGGCAGTGGCACCCCGACCCCCTCGTATTCACCTATCTCTTCACGATCAAACCGGGGAAGATCAAGGGGTGGGGGCTGCACAAAGAACACGAAGACCGCTACTTCGTCATCGCGGGCGAAATGGAGGTCGTCTTCTACGATGACCGCCCCGACTCCCCCACCTACCATCAGGTGTCGGCAGTCGTCCTCTCCGAATATAATCGCCGCCTGATGAATATCCCCACCGGGATCTGGCACGCCACGCACAATATCGGCATCAAAGAGGCGATCGTCATCAACTGCCCCACCAAACCGTACGACCACGCCAACCCCGATAAATACCGCTTACCACTTGATACCGACCAGATCCCCTACCAGTTCCCCACTGGCCCCGGCTGGTAACGATGGGAGCACCCGCTGCGCCTCAGTTCACCGTCATTCTGCCGACCCACAATCGAGCGGATGTCCTCCCCTATGCGATTCAGTCGGCCCTCGCCCAAACGCTCGCCGACTTTGAGCTATTCATCGTGGGCGATGGCTGCACCGATGACACCGCTGCAGTCGTCGCCACCTTCACCGACCCACGCATCCGCTGGTTCGACCTGCCCAAAGCCCCGAACTTCGGCTACGCCAACCGCAATATCGCCCTGCGCCAGGCCCGCGGCGACCTGATCGCCTATCTGCCCCATGACGATCTCTGGTTCCCCGACCACCTCGCCACCCTCGCCGCGCACTTCACCGACCCCACCATCGACCTCGCCTACAGCCGCACGGTCTGGGTTGACCGCGCTGGCCTGATCACCCCCGCCGCCTTCAATCTGCACGACCCCGACACCCGCCGCGCTTTCCTGGCGCTGGCGGCGAATAATATCTCCGCCACCAACGTGATCCACCGCCGATCCTGCCTCACACGCTTCGGCGAGTGGGACGAAACGCTGCCCCGCAACGGCGATTGGGAACTGTGGGGCCGAATTATCACCCAAGGGGGCGAGCAGAACTTCGTCTACGACCCCACGCCGACCGGGTTGCACTTCCGCGCCATCTGGAAAACCGATACCCAGCTTGGCCCGCCCGAACTCTATCACTGGCGCGACCTCCGGGCGGCGGGCGTCTTGCCCACCACCTATCCCACCACCCCAGTCGCCCCTGGCGAACCAGAGCAGGCGACCGCGTGGCGGGCCTTGCACGCCGACCCCCTGGGCGAAGTAGCCCGCCTGCGCCGCGAAATCACCCAGGCGCTCGACCACTGTGCAGGCCGCACCGATCTACTGGTCTTAGTCGAAGGCCAACGCGCCGAAATCGCCCACGTCAGAGCAGCCTTGCAGGAACAATTCACCAATGCAACCCATTTCAGTCAGGCGTTGCAGGAAACAATCGTTTACGCCAACGAGCGCGACGCCGCCTTACAGGAGAAAACCGCCTACGCCCTCCACCTCGAAGGACTTGTCCACGAATGCGAAGCACTGCTCCAGGCCAAAGACACGGTGATCGCGGCACACGCCGCCCACATCAACCGCGTCGAACGTCGCCTGCCCGTGCGCCTCTACCGCCGCCTCCGCGCACTGCTCCCCTAACCGCGCCTACTGGCTAGATCGTGCGGGCAGTCTGGCTCTGCCACGCTGCGCCCTCAGTGAAACGCCGGTAGCAGGTCGCCGTGCGCCGCGATCAGCCGATCGACCAGCGCGGGGATCTGATCTAGGTCAAGTTCTGCCGCCGTGTGCGGATCGAGCATCGCCGCGTGGTAGATATGCTCTCGCTTGCCCGTCAGCGCCGCGGCCACTGTCAGCGACTGCACATTGATATTTGTCTGCATCAGGGCGGCCAGTTGGGGCGGCAGCGTGCCAACCGCCGTTGGCTGCACCCCCTGCCGATCAACCAGGCAGGGCACCTCCACGCAGCAGTCGGCGGGCAAGTTCGCGATCAGCCCCCCATTCGGCACATTGCCATAGATCACCCTTGGCTGCCCCGTTTCCATACTGTGAATGATCAGCGTGCCGTACTCGCCACTGTGTCCGCCCATCTGTGCAGCGCGATCATGCAGCCAGCGTGCGCGCACCGCCGCCGCCCGCTCCGGGTCTTCACGCTCGATGAACGCCAGCCGCCGTTCGCGCAACCCGTTGAGCTTGCCGCGCCGACTCGCCTCATAGCTGGTCATCGCTGCCGGGTCGGACGACACCAACGCCTCGCGCAACGTCGCCCAATCGGCGATCTGATCTTCGCAGCGGGCCGGATATTCATCGAGTGGCACATTGTAGCGCTCGATCAGGTCGGGCCGATCTCCCTTGATAAAGTAGGGCGTGTACTCGGAGAAATGTTCGCTCGACTCGGTGACGAAATAGCCAAACCGATTGAGGATCGAGAACCGTACCCGCTCGTGCGCCGGATAGCGTCCTTCGGCGAAGGTCTGTCGCAACGCTGGATAAAGGTCTTGCCCCTGATGCTCGAACTTCAGGTAGAACGCCATATGATTGATCCCCGCACAGCGGTAATCGATCTCCTCGGGCGGCAGCCCCAAAATACTCGCCAGTTCCGCCGCCGTGCCCTGAACACTGTGGCAGAGTCCGACGGTGCGAATCGGCGTGGCCTGCGCGAGCGCCCAGCAGAGAATCGCCATCGGATTCGTATAGTTGAGGAACGTCACATCGGGGCAGAGTTCCTCCATATCTTTCGTCATCGCCAGCACCACCGGGATCGTTCGCAGCCCGCGCATGATCCCGCCAATCCCCAGCGTATCCGCGATCGTCTGCCGCAGCCCAAACTCCTTCGGAATCTCGAAATCCGTCACCGTGGCGGGCCGATAGCCGCCCACCTGAATCATATTGATCGCGTAGTCGGCCCCATCGAGCGCGCGCCTGCGGTCAGTCGTCGCCGTAATCGTCGGCGTCGCGCCCGCCTGCTCCGCCACCCGCCGCGCAATCGCCTCGGTCACGCCCAGCCGATCTTCATCAATATCCATCAGCGCGATCTCCGCGCCGTGCAACTCCGGGAACGTAAAGAGGTCGCGCAGCAGATTCCGCGCAAATACCGCACTCCCCGCCCCAATAAACGCGATCTTCGCCATCGTTTCCCCTCATTTCATCGCTCGTCACATCAACCGTCCCCCTAGCCTACCACATGCTCAGGCCCCTGGGAGGAACCCGACCAACTGCCCGCCAATTGCGCCCAGAATCACCACTAACCAGGCGGGCAGCTTCCAGACGATCAGCAACCCCGCCACCACCAGCAACAGCGCGACATCGCGCAGATCGCTGATCGCGCTGACCCACACAGGGTTATAGAGCGCAGCCAGCAGCAGTCCGACGACCGCCGCATTGACGCCCGCCAACGCCTTGCCGAACGCCGGACGCGCCCGAATCGCCTGCCAGAACGGCAGCGCCCCAGTCACCAGAAAGAAGGAGGGGAGAAAAACCGCTACCAACGCCAGCAACCCACCGAGCAAGCCGTTCGGTAGGGGCCGTTCGACCGCCCCCAGATAGGCCGCAAAGGTGAACAGCGGCCCCGGCACCGCCTGCGCCGCGCCATACCCCGCGATGAACTGGTCGTTCGTCACCCAACCGGGCGGCACCACCTCCGTCTGCAACAGTGGCAAGACGACGTGCCCCCCACCAAAGACCAACGCCCCCGCCCGATAAAAGCTATCCACCAGGGCGACTGGCTGCGTGCCGACCAGTTGCCGCAACAGGGGCAGCCCGATCAGTAGCGCGAAAAAGGCGACCCAACAGACCACTGCCAACCCGCGCCGCACAGGTTGCCGATCAGCGACGACCGTCGGGGCCGCTGGGGGCGTGAGCAGCGCATAGCCGACCAACGCCGCGACGCTGATAATCGCCACCTGCCCCAACGCGGTCGGCCAAAGCAACGTCGCCACCGCCGCCAGCAGCGCAATCGTGGCGCGAGGACGGTCGGGCGCAAGCTGCCTGCCCATCCCCCAGACCGCCTGCGCGACCACCGCCACCGCAACAATCTTCAGGCCGTGCAGCCAGCCCGCCTGTTGCAAATCGACCAACCCCACGCCATAGGCAAAGGCGATCAAGGCCAGGGCCGAGGGGAGCGTGAAGCCGAGCCACGCGGCAAGCCCCCCAGCCAGCCCCGCCCGCAGCAGCCCGATCCCGATCCCCACCTGACTACTTGCTGGCCCCGGCAAGAACTGACAGAGCGCAACCAGATCGGCATAGGTCGCCTCATCGAGCCAGCGCCTGCGCTGCACATACTCCGCCCGAAAGTACCCCAGGTGGGCCACTGGCCCGCCAAACGAAGTCAGCCCCAGGCGCGTCGCAACGCCCAGCACCTCCCAGAACGACCCGCCACCTGCCGCGCTGCCCGCGCTCGCGTCATCGTCAGCCACCACCCCTCCTGCCTTGTCACCATCAGCCAGAGGCAGTGTACCGAATCAGCGGCCCACCTGACAGGCCCAACTCTGCTATCGTTCCCTCTACGTCCTGCGCCGCCCGCAGGCAGTCGTAAGGAAGGGAGCAGTGGCAATGTCGTCGCCCCGCGTGATCCTGAAACCCGGTCGTGAAAAACCTGTTCTCGCGGGGCATCCGTGGGTCTTTTCCGGCGCAATCGCCCGCATCGACGGTTTACCCGCCGATGGCGACACGATCAACGTTTGCGACAATCGCGGGCAATTCCTGGCGCGGGGGCTGCTCAATCGCCGCTCCCAGATCGTCGTGCGCCTCTTTACCCACGACCCCGCGACCGACCTGACGCCGGAGGTAATGCACCACCGCATCGCCGCCGCCAACGCCCGCCGCGCCGACGTGCTGCCCGCCGACACCAACGCCTATCGCGTCGTCTTCAGCGAGGCCGACAATCTTCCCGGCCTGATCGTCGACCGCTACGCCGATGTGCTGGCCCTCCAATGCTCCACCCTGGGGATGCAGCAGCGCAAAGGGGCGGTCGTCGCCGCGCTGCACGCGCTCTTCGAGCCCGCCGCGATCGTCGAACGACCCGACAGCGACGCCCTCACCCGCGAAGGAGTCACCAGCAATCCCGGCACCCTACACGGCACGCTGCCCGACCAACTGACGATCAGTGAATACGGCCTCACGTTCCTGGTCGATCTGCTCGGTGGACAGAAAACGGGCTTCTTCCTCGACCAGCGCGAAAACCGCCGCCGCGTGGCGAACTACTGCCAGGGCGCACGCGTCCTCAACTGCTTCGCCTACACTGGCGCATTCGGCGTCTACGCCGCTGCTGCCGGGGCCGCCCAGGTGATCAACGTCGATACCTCGGTCGATGCGCTGCGACTCGCAGAGCAACAGATGGCCGCCAACGGCTTCACCAGCACCACTGATCACTACCTCGTGGGCGATGTCTTCCAGGTGCTGCGCGAATACCGCGAACGGGGGGAACGGTTCGACCTGATCATCCTCGACCCGCCGAAATTCGCGCACAACACCGAAGGGATTCAACGCGCCACCCGGGGCTACAAAGATATCAACCTCCAGGCGCTGCAACTGCTACAGCCAAACGGTATCCTCGCCACCTTCTCCTGCTCCGGCCTGATCAGCCCCGACCTTTTCCAGAAGGTCGTCTTCGGGGCCAGCGTCGACGCCCATCGCCCCGCGCAGATCATCGAACGCCTGACCCAAGGCCCCGATCATCCCGTATTACTCGCCTTCCCAGAAAGTGAATACCTGAAGGGGCTGCTCTGCCGCGTGGTGGAGCCATAGCCACTGCGGCAACGCCCCACCCAACTACTCAATCAGCGAGAGCGGCGCGATAAGATACGCCAGCGCACTACAGCAACCACAGGCGATCAGGCTGCCCCCGATGATCAACAGCACCAATGGGAGCAGGGTGTGCAGCAGCGGCGTGGCGACCTTTGCCCCCTCCGGCTGCGCGGGATCGTACAGCACCGTTACCGCCTGCCCAACACGGTGCAACGCAGGGACACCGCCCAACCCGTTCAAGAATTGCACCACCTCGCCGTTGGCTGGCTGATAGCGCACCCGCGAGTGCCAGACAGTGCCGCTTTCACCATCAACCAGTTCGTGCCTGACCTGCTCGACCGCGATCACGACTCCCGGCGCCCGCATGAACCCGCTATCCTGTGTCTCATTCCGCCGCCACCGCCAATAGCCCAGACCGATCAAGAGCGCACCCAGTCCACACCAAAAGACCAGACTCAGTCCCAGCGTCAGGAGACGAGAAAGATCGAGTGCCTGCATATGCTCCTATTCCTCTGTGCTGCCTGAACGGTACAGCGAGGCAAATAGCAGCACAACCAGTGTCAGCAGCGCCCCAACCCACGGCAACCCAGATCGCCACTCTCACTACTTCTGCCCTTAGCTACGTACCTACCCACGTGATGGTTCTCGCTAGAAAGCGCCGCCAATAAAGCGCCACGCCCACAGGCTTCCCCACCGATCATCCCCATACGCTTGCACTATTCCACTTTGTGATATATCATCAAGTGGAATAGTAGAGAGTAGCGCGAAGGAGCGGGGCCTGATGGCGAAGACTGGCGCAAACCAGCGGACGGGCGGGAATCGCTACGCCGAGCCAGGAGTGGCGATTCTCATCAGCCTAGCTGCTGGGCCAAAACATGGCTATGCAATCCTGGAAGATATCGCCGATTTCGCGGGCGTGCAGTTAGGCCCAGGCACGCTCTACAGCGCCCTGGCCCGCCTGGAAGAACGCGGGCTGATCGCCCCACTCCCTAGCGCCGACCGTCGCCGCCCCTACTGCCTAACCATGGCAGGCCGCAGCGCCGTGCAGGAGCAACTCGCGCAATTACAGGCGCTGGTCACGACCGGGCAACAACGGCTGGTAACGCCATGAAGCACCGCCTGATTCGGTTCCTGCTCAAATGCTACCCCGCGCGCTGGCGCACGCGCTACGCCGAAGAATATGTGGCCCTGCTGGAGCAGTTGCCGCTGACCCCACACCAGATCGCTGATACCCTGCGTGGGGCCATACACGCCCACTGGCGCAATTGGCCGCCGCCCCTGCGCCAGAGCGCGGGTACCATCACGGTCAGTCTGGCCTATGGCGCACTGGCCGGGGCCGCCGCAGGCGCGGTCTATTCCCCAGTGCGGAGCGTCAGCAACGCCATCCTGTTTGACCTGACTGGGAACTATCCGCTCAAAATGGTTCCGCTCGTCCTCAACGCCCGCTTATTCAGCCTGGGGTTGCTCGGTGGGCTGGGTGGGCTATTTTTCGGCGCGATCATCGGACTGATGATCGGAATGCTGCTCGCCAGCATCCTGGCCCGGTGGACGATCGCAACCGCGCGCAGGCCAACCATCGTGCGTGCCATCGTCTTGACCATTGTGGGGCTGGGGTGGCTGTGGAACGCCGCGATCAGCCCGCACGACGCCATCACTGCACTAACAACCGCAGCCGTCGCGGGCCAACCGTGGTTCAGCGCCCAGAACGCCACCGCTGACCTGCTGAACATCCTGCTGATCGGCCTGATTGGGCTACCGGCAGCGTGGTGGCTCAGCATCCAGATCGCCAATTGGCACCGCCAGACCTTCCCAGATATTACCGTGGAATAGGGCAACGCACTGAAACAGCGCCCGATCTGGTCAGCACGCTTTGCGCTACGGTATACTCTGATCAGGAAAGCGACACTTGACACCCCGATACGCAATGATTGGAGCGATCCTATGAGCAAGCCACAACGCTACCTGATCGCCAGCTTAGCGCTCATATCAAGCGGCTGCCTGTTCAGCCTCGCCACCCTCAAGGAAATCGCCTTGCCACTCTTTCTGGTAGGGTTTGCCTGCATCATCGTGGCGATCATCCTCAGCGCTCGTTTCCGCGCAACAGGCACCCACTAGGCGCAACTCACCGCGCTGCTGGGGGGATCACCACACGCGCATTCTGGGCAAGTTTCCGTATCTGTTCCTTAGTGCTAGCCCCAATAATCAATGCATGCGCTTCATTGGTGGGATCTTCCTTGGGGTAGGGATCGTGGCGAACTTCTAAGCCGAAGGCGCGTGGCACACGGGCTTGGAGCGCGGCCACACCAAGACCAGGCTTACCCGCCCGCTGTAAACAGGCTTCAGCGGTAGTGAGCTTCGCCAATTCCACAGACGCACTGGGGTCAGGCTTCCCTTGCAACTTAAAGGCACCTGAATTGACTGTACCATCAGGATTCATCTGCCAGGAAACGATCCGCCGAAATAAATCATCCTCATCAGCAATCTCAATCATCTGCATAGCGGCACTTAGCCACGGAGTACAGTGAGTACCAAGGAATAGATGGTATCCAACGATACACTTTCTCGTTCCTCACTTTCACCATTCACCGGCAACAGCAGATACTGGAATGACTCGTCAGCGCTCACTTCAACTTCAATGATCCCACCTGCACCGCGCCATTCAACTTGAACACCACCGTCGGCAAGCGGCACAATCACGTATGGTCGCACCTTGTTGCCAAGCCGATAGGCAAGCTCAGCAGCCACAGTATGAATCAGCAAGCTCGCCAGCCCAATCGCCACTGGTGAGATTGGGCTGGCATGATATGAATCCCAATCCGCATCCAGTTTGCTCAGTTCCTCCAGGCGCTGAAGGTCTGGCCTGATTACCGCCCCAAAGTCAACATTGC
>JBDHWF010000037.1:0-29262 GCA_039810045.1 Chloroflexia bacterium | reverse complement strand
TTAGTATAGAGCCAATCGGGTATGTACGTACACCTCTGGCGGTCGCTGCGTGTCGGGAGATCATTGTTCTGATGCACGCCACCAGGGAGCGCACGAGGGCCCGGTATGTGAGAAGCTGACCCGCTTTGTGCTTGTGTTGTAAGGGAGGTGTGTAGCAGCCAGCGCAAATGCCTCGCAGCGCCCAGCGAGGCAACTCGTACGTAGGAGGCTCAATGAAGATCAGGTTGTTGCGCGGTATTGCCGCACTCGTGCTTTGGTGTAGCCTGGCAGGGATCTGGGATGTGCCAACCGCCAGGGCCGCATTTGAGCCAGGGTCAACCGCAGTTGTGGTGACGACAGACGGCGATCTGCTCACTGTGCGCAGTGGCCCAGGGCGTGGCTACGGGGCGATTACGGCGTTGGGGACAGGAACCACCGTTGGTATCGTTGATGGCCCATTCAGCGATGATGAGGGGATCCTCTGGTATCAAGTCAGTGCGTGGGGCACGACCGGTTGGTGTGCCGCAGAATGGCTGGCAACCTCTGCCGCAGCAATCGGCAATCAGTATGTCAGCAACACTGGTGGGGGCCTCAATCTCCGCGCCGAGCCAGCAATGAGCAGTGAAATTCTGCTGATCATTCCTGATGGTGGCGCAGTACAGTTGCTTGGGGGCGAGGGCTATGCAGACGATCTCGCCTGGTCCCTGGTGCGCTATGCTGGTATTTCGGGGTGGGTCGCCAGTGTCTACCTGAATGGCACAAGTGCGGGCAGCGGTGGTGTAGCAGCCAGCCCAACACTAACTGGCGGGACCCTCACTGTTGGGGAAAATGCCCAGGTTGTTGGCACCGATGGCTTCGATCTGCGTGTGCGCGATGGGATCGGCACAACTGCGCCTATTTTCACTACAGTACCAGCCAATACGGTGATTACGATTGTCAATGGGCCATTGGCCGATGAAAATGGCGCACCCTGGTATGGCATTGGTTACGATGGCCTCTTTGGATGGGCCGCCGGACAATACCTGATGCCCACCAGCGCCCCCGCAACTCCACGGATCAATCCTGGCGATGGGCTTGGCGGCTTTTCCACTGAGCCTGCTGTATCAAATCCCATTCGTGGACAAGCGATCACGGCGCTAGCCTTGCAATATCTCGGCACACCATACGTTTGGGGCGGCGACACCCCTGCCGGATGGGATTGCTCCGGCATGATCCAGTGGATCTATCTGCAAGCCGCTGGCGTGCAGCTACCGCGTATCTCACAGGTACAGTGGTATTACGGCACCCGCCTGCGCCCATCGGAGATTGAGGCTGGCGATATTATCTTTTTCTATGATACTGATGGGCCAGGAATCACCCACAATGGGATTGCGCTGGGCGATGGCCGCTTTATCCACGCCCGTGATGCCTCGCGGGGGACAGTGATCAGTTGGCTCGATGAACCGTTCTGGACCGCGCATTACGCGGGGGCGCGACGCCCCTAGCGCCCTGTCGCCAGCCGCCGATCACTCTTTGATGATCTGCGGCTGGCTTTCTTCAACGGTGCGATATAACCGCCCATCGTCCACGGGCCAGCCTGCCACACTTTCTCGCGCCAGTTCTACATGATGCAGCTCCACGCGGTCAGCAACGGCAGCCAGCGTTTGGGCAGCCTGTCGAGCATCGTTGTAATTGTCAAAGATCACAATGCCAGGGCCCTGGGCAACCCGCGTACGCTTCGCGATTGAGTGGAGTTGGGGCAGCAGCATCCCCAGCGCGCTACCAGAAATTTCTTCCTCAGTGACCTGTTTGCGTTCGCCATCGGCCCAGATATCAAACCGATACAGCACTGCCAGTAAGCGATTGGGCGTGGTTGTCGGCTCCATATTGTTCCCCTCTCTCCTTCGCGCTCAATCAGGAAGCATCTATACCTGTTCCCGCCCAGATACTGGAACATACTGATGACCACTTGGCATCAACCAACCAGCCAGCCCGTAGACGGTTTCGGTTTCCATATCGTTACGACGTTGTACCTGTTGCAACGAAATCCGATCAGCAATCCCCCGCATCAACTCAGCAGCGGCGGCGGCATCAGCAGCAGATTCGTAGATCAGCTTCTCGCTTGACCGTTCCAGTGGAGCGGGTGCTTGTGCCAGCGCGGTGGCATACGCCTCGCGGCGGCGGCGCGGCAACAACTCCACTACCGTATTGCTCACCCCCAGCGGGTCGCCCGGTCGAAACTCTAAGACAACCACGTGATAGACTTTGTTTGGATCCAGGGCCATACTGACCTCCTCCTTGTTACTGCGTCGCTAACGTCAAGACCAGTTCGTCTGCCGTCGGCTGAAAGCCAAGTTGTTGATAAATCGGGCGACCAGCCTCGGTGGCGTGTAACCGCACCAACGTTACCCCCGCCTCGCGCACTGCTGTCAAAATCTCTGCCATGATCTGTCTGGCAATCCCCCGGCCCCGCCAGGCAGGATCAGTGTACATATTCATCACATACCCTTCCCGCCCCGTTGGGTTCATGGCCGAAGGCGGTTTCTGCACAAAGACTAACCCACCACAGCCCACTGCCGCACCAGTCGCAGTGCAGGCGAGCCAAGCCAGAAACCGCCCCTTGGGTACCTCAGTCGCAAGATACTGTCCCACTGCGGTCACAAAGGCCGCTTCTGCGGCAGGGTCGGGTAAATCACCAACAGCGCGAAAGAGGGCGAGCCGCAACCGGGTCAGTGCGGCCTGATCCGCAACTGTCGCCCGCCGAATCGTCAGATCTTGCCCCATACCGGCCTCATCATGCGCCATCCCTGGCAACAACCATTAACGGCATGGATAGTAGCACAAGAGGATTCATTGTCGCAGGGTCTGGCATCATGGATAATGAACGGTAGGGGAGGATGAAGAACGATGGCTGATACTTCACCACGACGCCGAATCTTACAATGCCCACGCTGTGGAGCAGAGAACCTACCAACGAATCGTTTTTGCGCCCAGTGTGGAGCGAACTTACGCGGCGAGACGCCCGCCGCGGCTGCCACGACGATGACGCCCAAAGCGGGTACAGTCATGCCGTACAGTCCAGGGGCCCAGGGGCCAGGGCGGGTCGCCTGGCTGGTGATCATCTTTACTATTTTCGTGCTGATCGCCTGTAGCGTACTCTTTTGGCTTTTCTTATCATCTGGGGCAGACCGCACCCCCCCTCGGCCAACAATCGTACCAACGCGGCAGGCGCTGGTGGTGCCATACCAGCAGTGATTGCACCAAACGCCATTCGCCGAAGAGCGATTCCTTCGCTACAATGCGCCAATAATACGCGGCGTGGCTACTGGGCCACGACTTGAGGTTTGTAGGAGGCTACTGCACTAATGGCTCCAACATTTTCCACAAAATCTGGCGACGCGGCAAAAGCGAAGACTGACGCACTGATCCTTTCGCTCAGTGCCACAACAGCACTGCCCAAAGCAATCGACAAAGCCTTTGGCGGGCAACTGACCGAACTGCTTGAGGCGCGTGGCTTCAACGGCAAAGCTGGGGAGGTTGCCGCATTCCCAACGTTCGGCAAACTGGGCGTGCGTACCGTCGTGATCACTGGCACTGGCGAACGAAGCAATGAACCGGGGCGCTGGGGCGAAGGGTTACGCCGCGCCTATGGCGCAGCGATCAAGCGGGCCCGCGATGAAGGCGCACGCACCGTTGCCGTAGCCACGCCGGAAAAGGCGGGCAGTGCCGAGATCAGCGCAATTGTCGAAGGGCTCAGCCTTGCACTCTACAGCTTCACCCGCTACAAATCTGGCACAGCCGCTCCGAAAAAACAGATTGAGACCATCGAAATCTGGGCGAGCGACAAAAAGGCGGCGGCGGCCGTGACACATGGCGAACAGGTGGCCGCAGGGGTCGCCCTGGCCCGCGATCTGGTCAACACGATCAGCAACGACAAAACGCCACCGCAGATCGCTGACTGGGCAGAACAGGTCGCCAAGAACGCGGGACTACAATGCCGCGTGCTCAATCAGGCAGACCTGGCGGCGGGCGGATACAACGCAATTCTGACGGTGGGCAAAGGGAGTGCCGCCGAGCCACGACTGATTGAGATGATCTACGAACCGAAAGGGAAGGCGCAAAAAACTGTCGCCCTGGTGGGGAAGACGATTACCTTTGATTCTGGCGGCCTCGACCTCAAATCTGCCGACGGAATGTACTCGATGAAGACCGATATGGGCGGGGGTGCCGCGGTCCTGGGCGCAATGCACGCGATCGCCGCCTTACAGCCAAAGGTCAAGGTCATTGGCCTGATGACCGCCGCCGAGAATATGCCAAGCGGTACCGCGATGCGGCCCAGCGACGTTGTGACGGCCCTGAATGGCAAAACGTTCGAGATCGGCAATACTGACGCCGAAGGCCGAATGGTTCTCGCTGACGCAGTGACGCACGCGGCACGCGCTGGTGCCGATGAGATTATCGACCTCGCCACCCTGACCGGGGCAAAGATGGTTGCGATTGGCTCAATCGCGGTTGGATCGTTCAGCAATGACCAGGCGTTTCAGGAACGCTTCCTGGGCGCTGCCGCCGAGGCAGGTGAGCGCGTTTGGCCGTTCCCGATGTGGGACGAATATAAAGATGGCCTGAAAAGCGAGATTGCCGACCTGAAAAGCACAGGCGGTCGCGGCGGCGGGGCGATCACGGCGGCGCTCTTTATTGGCGAGTTTGTCGAAGGCAAGCCCTGGGTACACCTCGATATTGCCGGGAATGCCGCCAGCGATACCGAAGGGCCATACTCCCCGAAGGGAGCCACGGGCGTGATGGTGCGATCGCTGCTGAACTATGTCGAATCGGCCACCTAAAGCATAGCGTGGTGGGGCAACGCCGTTGCCCCACCATACCAGTCAGGGCTATTGCGCCCAGGCTGGCGTCATCGCCACCCCATCTGCGCCAAAGAACTGCACCCCTGCCGGCGCGATCAGCAGCCAACTGGCAACTTCTGCCCCAGTGTTGGCGACCTGATGTGGTGTTTGCGCGGGAATGATCAGCGTATCGCCTGCATGCAAGGTCGTCGTCAACTCGCCAGCGCTCACCTGAAGGGTGCCAGCTTGTACCACCAACACTTCTTCCTGATCGTGGTAATGCGCTGGGTTCTGCCCACCTGGTTGCTGCTGCTGGGCAATCACACTGACCCCAGTTGCCCCACGACTCGCAGTCGCCAGCGCCACCGAACTGTTCCCACCAGGAGTGGCAACAGCCATCCGTTCACTCTGTCGCACCACAATAGTCATCGCCGATCCTCCCTTGACAATATTCAGCCCAATCGTTACAGTAAATCAGGTTTACTAATCATAGAGTAAACTCACTTTACCATTTTGTCAAGGGGGTCGTATGTCGGAAGATCGAGCAGACGCTATCGCCGATCTGGAAACCTATCGGCAGGAACATATCGGACGCCTATTTTTGCAGGCGCACCGCGATTTCAGCAGCCGCAGCATCGCCAAACTACGGGCGCGGGGACATCAGCAGTTACGCCTGACCCACACGACGCTGCTGCCACACCTTGATCTGGCGGGAACGCGCTCGACGGTGCTGGCTGAGCGGGCGGGAATCACCAAACAGGCGGCTGGTCAACTGATCGCTGACCTGGAGGCATTGGGTTATGTCACGCGCAGCCCCGACCCCGCCGACCAGCGGGCGACGCTCGTCACCTTCACCGATCTGGGCTGGCAGTTCCTGCGCGACGCTCAGGCGGTCAAGCAGGAGATGGAAGCAGAATACACCGCAGTACTGGGGGACAACGAACTGCAACGGCTGAAGCGCGCTCTGCACACGCTGCTTCAGGCTGCCGCAACAGACAGTGCAGCGACCTAGAGTAAGGCGAGGGCTACCCCGAACAGTCCGGCCATAATACCAACTAACCAGAAGCGCATCGTCACCTGTGTCTCTGACCATCCCCCCAGTTCGAAATGGCGATGAAGCGGACTCCGTCTGAAAAGACGGAGTCCGCCTGTCAGCTTAAAGTAGCCAACCTGAAGAATGACAGATAGGGTCACGGCAACAAAGATCAGCCCAATAATCGGAAGCAGCACCCACTGCCCGGTCATGAAGGCGGCAGTTGCCAGCGAAGCCCCCAGGGCCAGGGAACCGAGGTCACCCATAATGACATTGGCAGGATGGGCGTTATGCCAGAGGAAGCCCAACAGTGAGCCGACCATGATGAAGCAGAAGGTGACGACTCCCACCTGCCCCTGAATATAGGCGATGATCCCATAGGCCACAAACGCAATTGCCCCTGTGCCACCCGCCAGGGAGTCGAGGCCGTCGGTCAGATTAACGGCGTGCGCGGTACCCATGATCCCAAAGATCGCAATCGGGATATAAGCGAGCCCAATATCAAACCGCCCTAAGATTGGGATATTGGCGTGATGCAGCCCCAACGGCCAGTAGAGGATCACGGCGGCCACCGTCGCAAAGAGAAAGAGCCAGGCAAACTTGAGGCGCGCCGTCATCCCCCCTGACTGCGCCGCACCAACTAGGCTCATTTTGTCGTCAATCGCCCCCAAGACTCCACTACAGAGCAATATACCCAGCGGTAGCAGCATCGACAGACGCTCGTAGAGATTGAAGACCAGGGTCAGGAGAAAGGCGGTGAGGGTAAAAATAATCCCGCCCATCGTCGGGGTACCAGTCTTGGTCTTGATGTGGTGTGCCGACTCATAAATCGACACCTGCTTGCCGATCTTGTAATGCTTCAACAGGACAATGATGTAGCGTCCCAGAAACGCGGCCAACCCAAACCCCAGCCCAGCAATTGCCAGGGAGTAGACCATATTCCAGTTTGGCCGATCAGCCGGAATCTGAAACCAGCGAATCGCCAATGGGCCCAGCAGGTACACGATCATCAATCTGATGCTCCTCAGCATTGGGCATTATTGCCTGCTTTCGGGCATACTTCTGCCGATCTGTTCGTTCAGCGAAAACCTGCTGAATCATAATCGACCGGGGAGCCCACAGCCAACTACAATAGCGGCGGATCTGACGCCAACAGGCTGCATATGCTACACTCTGAACAACTAGAACTTAGTGTACGTACATCACGCTGAAAGCGATAGGAAGCGGAAAAATGACGCTAACCGATGAGCAGGTCAAACACGTAGCACTGCTGGCCCGCCTGGGGCTCAGTGATGAGGAACGCCATCGCCTGCGGGATCAGCTTTCCTCAATCCTCGATCATATCGACCAACTGCAAGCTGCCGATACCTCCAACGTGCCACCAACGGCGCAGGTCATTCCCCTTGCCCCTGTCTTGCGCGATGATACCGTTGCCCCATCGCTCACCGTTGAGCAAGTCCTGGCAAATGCCCCACGCACTGAGGATGGATTCATCAAAGTTCGGGCGATTCTCGATTAACAACCGCCCAGATCCTGACGACTGATTGGCTCTTACACCACCAGGGGATATTGTGACCGATGCGCTAATCTACCTCTCGATTGATCAAGCCAGAGGGTTACTCGACCGCCGCGAGATCAGCAGTGTTGAACTGACCGAAGCCCATCTGCAACGGATCGAAGCGGTTGATAATGAGGTCAAAGCCTTTATTACCCGTACCCCAGAATTAGCCAGAGAGCAGGCCCGGCTGGCCGATGATCGGATCAAAGCGGGTGAAGCCACCACGTTCACGGGGATCCCCGTCGCCCTGAAAGATGTACTCTGCACCCACGATACGGTGACCACCGCTGGCTCACAGATCTTGCAAGACTTTATCCCCCCGTATGACGCAACGGTCGTCTCGCGCCTGCGCGAACAGGGTGCGATCTTTGTGGGCAAAGCAAATACTGACGAATTCGCGATGGGATCATCGACCGAAAACTCATCATTCTTCACTACGCATAATCCGTGGGATCTGAGCCGCGTGCCTGGCGGCTCAAGTGGCGGCTCAATTGCCGCTGTCGCTGCTGGCGAAGCCATTGTCGGGCTTGGTTCGGAGACTGGTGGCTCAGTTCGGCAACCAGCCGGATTCTGTGGCATTGTGGGCTTGAAAACAACCTACGGACGCATCAGCCGCTATGGCCTGATCGCCTTTGCCTCAAGCCTCGACCAGATCGGGCCAGCGACCCGATCCGTGGCCGACTGTGCCCACCTGCTTGGCGCAATTGCTGGGGTTGATCCACGCGACTCCACCTCAGCGCCAATGCCCGTACCCGACTATCGCGCCGCCCTTACTGGCGATATTCGCGGACTACGTGTGGGGGTGCCACGCGAATATTTTGAGATGGGCCTGCAACCGGGCGTAGAACAGGCGACTCGCGCTGCCCTCGATCTGCTCCAAAGCTTAGGGGCAGAATTGATTGAGATCAGCCTCCCCTCTAGCGGGCTCGCTCTGCCGGTCTACTACATCATTGCCCCAGCGGAGGCGAGCGCGAACCTTGCACGCTTCGATGGGGTGAAATATGGCCTGTCCGTTGAGCAAGATTCATTACTGGCAACGTACCTGGAAAGTCGGCGGGCGGGCTTTGGGTCCGAAGTCAAGCGGCGGATTATGCTTGGCACCTATGCCCTCTCTTCGGGCTACTACGATGCCTACTATGTCAAGGCGCAGAAAGTCCGCACGCTGATCAAAGATGAGTTTGATCAAGCATTTGGGCTGACGCCAAACGCGACTGGTCAACAGGCTGGTGTTGATGTGATCGTTGCGCCAACCTCGCCAACCACGGCCTTCAAAATCGGTGAGCGCAGCGATGATCCACTGGCAATGTATTTGGCCGATGTGCTGACGATCCCCGCCAACCTCGCGGGCATTCCCAGCGTGGCGATACCGTGCGGCTTTGTCGACGATCTCCCAGTCAGCTTACAAATTATGGGGCCAGCATTTGCTGAAGATCGTATCTTGCGCGTGGCTGATGCGTACGAGCGCAACACCAATTGGACGCAGCGACACCCCGCACTAGCAGGACAGGGCTAACCAATGCCAGCACGCACGAGCAATTCGCTTTCAGCCAACCAGCCACGTGGTCATCAACGCCCCCGTGCAACCAAAGCGCCGGGCACGGCAACTCGCGAGCGGGCGGTCATCGTCGAGCGGACGCTACTGTGGACGATGGCGATTGGACAGCGAGGACTGATGGCCGGGCTAGCCCTGGCCGTCTTAATTGCTTTTACCGCTGGAACGTTTGAGCAACGCTGGAAAGAGCAACAACTTCAGCAACAGGTCGTCGCGCAACAGGCCACGCTCGCCGCAACCAAAGAGCAAAACCAAGCGCTACAAACCCAACTAGCCGAAAATGACCCAGAGAGCTACCGCGCCTGGGTCGAGGAAACAGCCCGTAAACAACTCAACCTGGGGTATGGTGGAGAAACAATCTTCTTGGTGAATTGGACGGAAAATCCCACCGCATCAGCCCCTGGGGCAACCCAACCTGCCCCACCAACGGCCACGCCCGCTGCGCCAGCCGAACCACACTGGCACAAGTGGTGGCGGCTACTCAAAGGCGAATAACGCCACGCAGCAGTGTTCCCCTACTAATCAATCTGCAAATGCTACCTGCTATCTACTATTTTGCCCTGCTTCGCTCTTGACTTTAGAACATAAGTTCTATTATAGTCTGCACAGGCTATTGTACGTACAGCGTACAGCACGAGTTGTTAGGGGAAGGCGGCGAAAAATGTCAGAGCATCAGGCGAGCGTGGCAATTCCCTCACTCATTTTGATCGGCTTAGTTGGGCTAGGGTTCTTCTTCCAGTTTCGACCAGCGGCGACCCCGCAAGCAGCGCCAATCATTCTGTGGGGTGCGCCTGCGGCCACTAACGCCAGCGCCAGTACCGCTCCACTCGCCCCCACAGCACCAGCGCCGCCGCCAATCAATGCCCGCGTGGGCATCCAGGTTGGGCATTGGGAAGCAGCGAATCTGCCCGATGAATTAGCCACCCTACGGACAGAGGGCGGGGGCCAGGCTGGGGGCTTTGCCGAGGTCGATATTAACTATGCCATTGCCAAGCGGGTTGCTGCGTTGCTCGCAGCACGAGGGATTACGGTGGACTTACTGCCAGCAACGGTGCCACCTGGCTATGCCGCGCAGGCATTCGTCGCTATCCACAACGACTACAACAACCAGCCAGCGATGAGCGGCTACAAGCTCGCTCGCTTCCGCGATAGCGCCATTCCCGCACGTGACGATGCGTTGATCGCCGCAATCAGTGCTGACTACAGCGCCGCGACCGGGCAACAGCCTGATACCTACGTGACTCGTGCCATGACGGGCTACTATGCGTTCAATAGCGGGGCCTTTCAGCACGCCATATCGCCACAAACGCCAGGCGTGATTATTGAGATGGGCTTTCTGACCAACCCCACCGAACGAGCTTTATTAGTCGAGCAGCAAGATCGCGTTGCTGGCGGCATCGCTGCTGGGATTATTCGCTTCCTGACTACGCCATAGCGGGCAACGATACCAAACAGGAAGGCCAGCACTCAAACCTGAGTGGTGGCCTTCCTACACTGAACAAGAACGTTTAGCGCGTGGCAGTCAACGCCTCGCGCACACTGTCGGGCATTGACTTCGCCACTGGCGCGGGCTGAACAAAGCGGTCAACTAACTCGGCCTTACCACTGACCCCTAGTTTGTCAAAGAGCAATCCGAAGCGCTCTTCCAGGTGGTCAGTGATCTGATCCTTCATCGCCTGTGGCAAGGTCCAGAACTCTTTCTTGAATGGCCCGAAGCCCCGCTTGCGGGTGGTGTAATAGAACTGCTGATCAGTCATCTCGGGCTTGCGCTCGTCCTGGTGATTCTCGGCCAGATGCGCGTAGATCTTTTCTCGCAGGTCAGCGGGAATATCGTCATAAACCATATTTTGGAAGGCTGTAGCCAGATGCACCTCAATGGCGTTCCGTTCAGGGAACTTATCAAACGCTTCTTCCGGCAACGTTGAAGCGCCGTGCTGCACGGCACCCCCCATCCCGTAACGGCGGGCGGCTGCCGAAAGTTCGCCCAGCGCTTCAAGGTTGAGGCTCACTTCGGCAATCGAGCCATCTGGCAAGACAATGCCACCGTGGCTGGTACCCGTTTGCACACTGATCTTGCTAATCCCCACCAGGTCATCACCCAGTTCCTTCAATGCTGGAATATAGCCAGTCATGAAGGCTTCAAGGTCTTCGGGAGTGCTATCCTGAGTGCCAACCTCACCAATTTCACCGCCAACAGAAACCGTTACCCCTGCTGGCTCCAGTTGCCGAATCAGCGCAGTCATCTCTGCTGAATGGCGATAGTTCAGTTCTTGCCGTTCAGCCTCAGTTGGTTTCGCCAGATCGACGAGCGTGGAGGCATCAATATCGATATTGTAGAACCCCGCATCAATCGAATCAGCGATCAGTTTTCGCAAACCTGCTAACTCCGCTTCGGGATCTTGCTTGTATTTCTTCGCGTTTAGTTGCTGGTGATCGCCCTGAATAAAGAGTGGGCCACGATAGCCTTCGCGCAAGCCAGCGGCAATCATCGTCAGCGCAAACTCGGCTGGCTGCTGGTTGGTATAGCCCATTTCCGAGCGTGCGATCTCAAAGATAAACTGTTTGGCGTTCTTCTTTTGCGCCGTTCGAATAATGGCGCGGGCGAAGTCGTACGACATCCCTCGCACATTAATTGCGGGCGTAGTGGCATGGTTAAACTCGCCGCGCCCAGCCGCCATGTACAAATCGTGAATTGAGGCAGGATACAAGCCCACGGCCTGCGCGGTAGTCCAGAGAATCCAACGCGCCGCCGCTTTCACCTCGCGTGAGCCGAAGACAGCACTATAGGCTAGACGATCAGTTGCTTCGCCTGCCAGGGCTGCTTCATCAAGGACTTCAATTTCTTCACCACGAATCGCCACGACGCCATCAAGTGCCTGTAACAAATCTGCAATGCTCTCGCTCACGTTATTCATTGCGCTCATTCCTCCCATTCAGGCAATCAATCAAGCACGATCACTCAGACTAGTTCGTAAGTCTTGCCATTATACCTTGCTTTTGGCAACAACGAAGGGCCACTGCAACTTGAATAACAAGCGGCCCTGGTTGCTCCAGGGTTGCCGGCCACGTGAACAATAGCGGGCGCATTGCGACTGTTTAGCGGAAAGGGTCAGTAGCGTCATCTTGCAAGGTGAGGGTCCAATAGTTCTTCCCAGCAGGGCTACGGTGGTATTCCAGGGAGTCAACTGCTGCCTGGGCCAGGGCGAGGCCAAAGCCCCCTTCTGGCAAGGTATCAAAATCATGGCCATCCAGATCGAGCAGCGGTGGGGGAGGAGTAAAGTTGAACGATACCCCTTGATCAATAAAGGCGGCCTCAACCCGGTGCGCCCAGGCTTGCAGGCAAAAAGTAAACTCACCTGGGGCTACTGGTGGATAGGCATAGCGAATAATATTCGCGGCGATTTCTCCAATGGCAGTAACAAATTCAGTCCGTCGCGCCTCAAATAGGGCCGGGGTAAGATCAGTATCAACTCGCTGCCAGAATGTGGCAAGGAGTTGATGTAAGGCTGGCAGCGATTCGGCGCGAGCCAGTAAATCAATGCACTCTTTAATGCGCGGCGCCGGAGGGTGAGCGTTAGTACCCAGCGAGGGCCTCCTCCGTTGTTTCATATGGCTTCAACACACGATCAAGCGTGGTGAGCTTGAGGATGGTGCGAACCTGCTCACCAGGTCGCGCCAATCGCAGATCGCCACCAGCCAACCGGGTTGCTTTCAGGCCACTCACCAGACTACCCAAGCCGGTGCTATCGATAAACTCAACCCCGGACATATCGACGACCAATCGTTGATTCCCATCCGCAACGGCAGTTGAAATCTGTTGCCGTACCTCGGCTGCTGAAAGAAGATCGAGCCGCCCACTCAATTCAACGACTGCGGTACCACGCGATTGGGGCGTTACTACTACCTGCATCTAGGGCATCCTCCCTTGCGCTCGATCATTTGACCCGCTGCACAATTATTATTGCGTAGTCTACATCGTTCTCGCCATTCTGGCGAGGGAAAAACAGCAACACCTGATTGGATAACGGCCACCCCGTTACCCAATCAGGTGCAGATAGCGCCTACTAGCACACTCAGGCGGCTGATGGAACTTTCGCCATAGCCGATTCAGGCAATTCATCGCGGTAATCACAATTATCACAATGAATCGTGAGGTGGGTATTCTCTTCAGAAAGCACATCGACTGGCACGATATGGCCGCATTCTGGACAAATAATCCGATATTGTCCGCCAACGTGCGAATTCCCAAGCGCACTTGGATACCGCTCAAAGAACGTGCCCAACAGATCATCTGCCATGATACCCCCCTGCGGTTGCTGCTGATTCTGCCGTGTTACCGTGCCACGTTTCCATTCGCTCAGCCAACTGCTATACCCCAGCGCACTCCGGCGCACCACGTTACTCATCTAGTCATCCTTTGCAGAAGCGGTTGTCTCGACCAATGCTGGCTCAACCGTGGTTGAATGCCGAATCGCAATCGGCGCGTGCGCTGCCGCAGGCGTGCGGCGGGCGGGTCGCGCTGGTCGTGCCGACTCCGAGGCGAGTGGTACCGGCGGTTGCCCAGTCACTTGCCAGAAGTTCGGCATCATCTCATCCCACGAACTCAGTAAAGTTGCCGCACGCGCGCTGCCCGTAAGCGCCTGGTGCCGTTGCAACAACGCACGAATCTCCTCGGCCTCGGGCGAACCCGGCATCACCCGCGTGCGGATAATGCCATCTTGGCTGCATCGTTGCGAGAAAGATTGGTCGTCATCAAGCACCCAGGCCCGCCCAGCGCTCATCCCAGCGGCGAAGTTGCGGCCTGTGGGGCCAAGCACGAGGACAGTGCCGCCAGTCATATATTCACAACCGTGATCACCAACGCCTTCGACCACCGCAGTCGCGCCGCTATTCCGCACCGCAAATCGCTCACCGACTGCACCAGCAACGAACAGTTCGCCACCAGTCGCGCCATAGAGGACAGTGTTGCCAATCAACGTTGGGCGAACGCCCATCTGGGCTTCAGCAGTAGCAAACCCCACTGAGGGCTTCACCGTAATCTGCCCGCCAGACATACTCTTGCCAACATAGTCATTCGCCTCACCCGTCAGGTGTAGCGACAACCCCGCCACGCAGAAAGCCCCGAAACTCTGCCCAGCACTGCCAGTCAGGTTGACCTCAATTGGCTGTGGCTGTGGCTTGCCGTGATGCACTGCCGCAACGCTCCGCGCAATCGCCCCGGCCAATTCTGCCCCAGTCGCCCGATCACGGTTCCGAATTGAGGCGCTGATGCGGGCTGGGCCAATCCCAGCCAATGCGGTCTCTGCCCGATCAGTCAGATAATCGGCCAATGGCGTGTAATGCTTCTCGCGCCGCCAACTGGGATCATGGCGGCGGGCCTTCCCCGCAGGCGGTGGGGCCAATACCGCGTTGAAGTTGATCGTAGCGGCCCGTCCAGTACGGTGATAGGTACTCAACAAGCTCACGCGACCGACCGCGTCATCGAGGCTGGCGAGCCCTAGCTCAGACAGGAGCGCACGCACCCCTTCTGCTAACCAAGTGAAGTAGCGCACAACGCCCTGTGGCGTACCCGTAAACTTCGCCCGCAGGTCTTCGCGTTGTGTCGCAATTCCCGCTGGGCAGGTATTCAGGTGGCATTGGCGGGCCATATCGCAGCCAATCGCGACCAGGGCTGCGGTGCCAAACCCATAATCTTCTGCGCCCAGCGCCGCCGCGATGATCACATCGCGGGCCGACCGTAACCCGCCATCAGTGCGTAACCGAATCCGATCCCGCAATCCACTGCGAATCAGGGTTTGTTGGGCTTCGGCGATGCCCAGTTCCCACGGCAACCCCGCGCCCTTGATGGAGGAAAGCGGCGAGGCCCCAGTGCCACCATTATGGCCGCTGATCAACACATAATCAGCGCCAGCCTTGGCCACCCCGGCAGCAATCGTGCCGACCCCGCCCGTGGCAACCAACTTCACGCCAATCTTCGCCTGCGGGTTCACCGAGCGCAGATCGTAGATCAGTTGGGCCAGGTCCTCGATACTGTAAATATCGTGGTGTGGTGGTGGTGAAATCAGTTGGGTACCAGGAACCGCATGGCGTAAGCGGGCGATCAGCGCAGTCACCTTGTGTGCGGGGAGCTGGCCCCCTTCGCCAGGCTTCGAACCTTGCGCCATCTTGATCTCAATCTCGTCAGCGTGAACCAGGTATTCTGCGGTCACCCCAAACCGCGCCGACGCAACCTGCTTGATGCGGCTGTGTCGCCGCAAACCATCAGCCTGCGGGCGATACCAATCGGGATCTTCGCCCCCTTCGCCGCTATTCGAGCGTGCGCCGATCAGGTCCATCCCAGCGGCCAACGTCGTAAAGGCTTCGGGACTAATTGCGCCCAAGGACATGGCTGTAGCAATGAAGCGCGTGCGGATCGACTCGACCGATTCAACTTCCTCAATCGGCAATGGGGCATACGCGGGCGTGAGTTGCAACAGATCGCGGAGCATTAACGGCGCATCTGGTTGAATCTCTACCAGTTCCGCTAAACGCTCAGAAGTTGAGGCAACACTACCGTTCGTCGCCTCGGCCATCTTCTGTAACGCTTTGACCACGATCGGGGCATAGGCATGGCGTTCACCGTCACGCCGATAGCGCACAAAGCCATGATCGGGTAACGGCGCTTTGCCCCCACCAGCCGCAATCGCTTCCGCCACAACCGCAGCTTCTTCGCGCGCGGCGATATCCGCGGCAATCTCTGCTAGGCCAATCCCCCCAATCGGCGACGGTGTACCAGGGAAGTAGCTCGTGATCAACTCTTCGTTCAGCCCTAACGCCTCGAATAGCCCTGAACCCTGGTAACTGCGAACAGTGGAGATCCCCATCTTACTCAGCAGTTTCAGCAGTCCTTCTTCGAGGGCATTGACGAAACGAACTGCCCCTTCAGCGGGTGAACCGAAATCAGCCTCGCCAGCCAACGCCGTAATGCTGGCAAACGCGAGCCAGGGGCAAACGGCTGCCGCGCCATTGGCGATCACCAGCGCCAGCGCCTGGGTAGTCCAGAGATCGCCAGCCTCAGCGACAATCTCGGCCTCCATCCGTCGCCCAGCCCGAATCAACCCTTGATGAATCGCCGCTACCGCCAGCAACGAGGGAATTGGCGATTGCGTTGTATCATCGAGTTCACGATCACTGACAATAAGGATCGTGGCCCCCGCATCGATCGCCGCCAGCGCCTCAGCAACGAGGGTATCCAGGGCCGCGGCCAGCACTTCGCCGTCACCTTGACGGTCGAATGCGGCCTTAATCGTGACCGTTCGCCCGCCTTCGCGCCCCTGCCAGCGGCGAATCTGCTGCAATGCAGCCGGGGTGAGGACGGGGCTTTTCAGATGAATCAATTCACCGGGGGCGCACTGCGGCAACAGCAAGCCATCGCGTGGCCCCAGGTAGGTATCGAGGGCCATTACCGCGCGTTCACGGATCGGGTCAATCGGTGGGTTCGTCACCTGGGCGAATCGCTGGCGGAAATAATCGCCCAACGCCCGTGGCTTATCCGAAAGAATCGCTAATGGCGTATCGTCACCCATTGACCAGATCGCTTCGTGGCCGCCTTCACCCATTGGCGTGAGCACCAGCCGCAGATCTTCGGCAGTGTAGCCAAACCGCCGTTGGAGCGACACGATCGTTGCCGCCTCTGGCGTTTCTGGAGCTTCTGTCGGCTTCGCCAACTGGTGGTGTCGCTGGCGCACCCACTCAGGATACGGATGCCGCGAGGCCAGTTCACCAATAATCTCTTCCTGATGCCAGATCCGCTTTTCAGCCAGATCGACGGCGATCATCTGACCGGGCCCAAGCCGTCCTGCTTCCACAATCGCTGACGTTTCCTCGCCCGCAGTTTCCAGTACACCCACTTCGGAAGCGACAATCAGCAGGCCATCGGCGGTCAAGCGGTAGCGCGCTGGCCGCAGACCATTCCGATCAAGCGCCGCGCCCACTGCTACCCCATTCGAGACAGCAAGCGCTGCGGGGCCATCCCACGGCTCCATCAACGGAGCGTGATATTCGTAGAAGGCTCGCCGTTGTGGATCAAGATCGCTGCGCCCTTCCCAACCCTCACCAACGAGAATCGCCAATGCTTCCAGCGGGCCGTGCCCGCTCCGCACCAACACTTCCAACATATTGTCGAGCGAGGCCGAGTCGCTGCCGCCTTCCTGAATAATCGGGGCGAGTTGGCTGACCCGATCAGCCCAACCACCACCGTGCATCGTCAGCTCGCGGGCCCCAGTCCAGCGGCGATTACCCTGGACCGTGTTGATTTCCCCGTTATGGGCGAGATAGCGGAATGGCTGGGCCAGCGTCCAGGTCGGCGCAGTATTCGTGCTATAGCGCTGATGGAAGATCGTCATCGCTGTTTCGTATGCTTCGTGGGCCAGATCTGGGTAGAATGCGGCCAGATCACCGCCAGCGAGCAAGCCTTTGTAGATAATCGTCCGGGCAGACAACGAGACAACGTAGAGGTCGATCTGTTCGGTCAGCGCAGCGCGTTCCGCTTCGCGGCGAGCGAGCGTTAGCCGCCGCTCAAACTCATTGACCGGCAGATCGGCGGGACGCCGCACCGCCACCTGCCGCATTGTTGGCAAGGCCGCCCGTGCTTCGTCACCTAACACGGTGGGATTGATCGGCAAGGTACGCCAGGCCAGCAAGGTCAGATCCTGGTTCGCCAGTGCCGCTGCCATCAGTTCGCGGCACCGCCCTTCAGTCGCCTGCGCCTCTGAAGCCAGGAACAGGGTGCCAACGGCGAGATCGCCAAGCGATAATGGCCCTTGCCCAGCCAATTCGGGCAACACGCTGGCAAAGAGCTTATTGGGGATCTGGGTCATGATCCCCGCCCCATCGCTTGTTCTGGCGTCCGCTCCCACGGCCCCACGATGCGCCAGATTATCCAGCGCCCGGAACGCGGCGAGCAAAATCCGCCGACTGGGTTCACCACTGATGTCAGCGACGAAGCCTACCCCACAAGCATCATGCTCATAGGCTGGGTTATAGAGCCCAGGTTGCTGCCCCTGTTGGCGCAACGCTGATGCAAACATTTCCATCCATATTCTCCAATCGCTCGCGATGCTCAACGACACAGTAGGAACCCTTCATTGGGGGTTACCGACAACGCCGTTGTTGCTGGTTGAGCGGGTGAGTCAGCACTGCTCCTTCAGGGCGTCGCGTCTGTGCCAAACTCAAACCCATCAGTTGTACAGATAGTCCTCACCCCTATTGGCATAGGGCGAGGAAGTTGATCTTGGGTGTTTACAAGTCGGTGGACAAGTGGCCCACACGCCCTACGCTGCAAACACCCTAGCGTCGGAGAGGATCGGATTTTTGCTCAGCGTTTTCCGAACCCGCTTGGAGTACCGCGACCATGCGGTCACGACTTTCCATCAAATGCGTATTCAGAATTTCCCTGGCGACTGCGCCATTGTGTTCGCGCAACGCATCAATAATCAGTTGATGCTGATCAATGACGTGTTCCGATTCCATAAATGGAGCCTCAAGCGCGGACAGGAGCAGCCGGACAGGACCACAGAGTTCTGTCCAGGTACGGAGGAGCCGGGCATTGCCGCCAGCCTCACAGATCAGCTGATGGAAATGCAAATCCATGTTGACGCGGGGGGCAAGTGGCCCACGACTCGTCGAGGATAGGGCATTGAAATCATCGGCAGTTGCCTGCAATGCGTTCAGATCCTCAGCGGTGGCAAGCTGCGCCGCCTGTTCAACAGCGTAGCTTTCCAAGGCGATCCGTAGACCAAAGATCTCCCTGATCTCATCGCCAGTCGGATTGACAACGGTGGTTCCTCGATGCGGGTTAGTGACAATCAGGCCCTCTTGCTCCAGGTGTCGTAACGCCTCGCGCAACGTCCCGCGACTGACGCCCAATCGTGCGGCCAGTTCGACCTCACGAATCCGCTCACCAGCGGAGAACCCCCCACCGATCAGCGCCTGACGCAACGTGGTCAGCACTTCATCGCGTAAGGGGGTATAGGTCATCGGGGAAAGCGTGCTCTCGACTGCCATATTCACCTATTGCACCCGCTACCAGCCGTGTCTCTTGCCGAATGTCAACATTCAACTGGATTATACGGCGCGGCCTGGACCTTGTCAAGATTTTTGGGCAACTTGCCCAAACAATGCAGCACAATGCTGCCCGATCGGTAATACTTTGCCAGACCGATAGCCACGACACCGGGTAGCACACGAGACCAAGGACTGCGAGCAATGCCGATCATCCTACTGAAAACGTTTCGCGATCTACGCCACCGCACATTACGGTCGTTGCTCACACTATTGGGGATTACGATTGGGGTTGCTGGTGTGGTCGCCATCTCCTATACCGCCCGCAACCTAGCGGCGGCGCAGGCAGCGGTCTACACCACCGCCAGTCAGGCCGATATCAATGTGGGCACTGGCGATCTCTCCCCTACGATCCGCAACATCCTGGAACGCTTACCCAATGTCGCCCTGGTTGAACCACGCGTCGTCACCTTTACACGAATCGCCACCGACCCCGCCACGACACGCTGGGTTGATTTACGGCTGGTCGGGATCAACGACTTTGGGCAGATCCAGATCAACCAGGTTGAACTGGTAGCGGGGCGTTTTCCTGACGCGGGTGAGATCGCCCTTGATAGTAGTGCCCAGAGCCTGTTGAACCTACGCCTGGGGGACATTATTTGGACCCGCACCCGCGCCGCAGATCGCCCGGTGGCGCGCCAATTAGTGGGCTTTACCCGCACTCCTGCTGCCATTGATGCCGCAATCCTCAATCAAGCCACTGGCTATGCCCCGATCAGCGATGTGCGCAAAACAGCGGGCCTGGTGGGGGATAATCGGCTCCTGATTCGCCTGGAGGCTCCAGCCGAGGCTGGCACCACGGCCAGTCGGATCAGTCGAGTGCTGGGCGGGCGCGGCGTGGTCGTCAATTTTATTAATATCCGCGACTCTGAAAATGCCGAAGGTCGCCGTGAACTTGCCACGGTCGTCCTTCTCCTCACGGCCTTCTCCGCACTGGGGGTCATCCTCAGTGGGTTTCTGGTTGGCAATACCATTGCAGCGATCATGACTGAGGAAATGCGGCAGATCGGGATTATGAAGTCGCTTGGGGCAGGTCGCCTGCGCCTGATCGGGATCTATCTCCTGCCAGCCCTCCTGCTGGGGAGTGCGGGCGTGCTGCTAGGGTTGCCGCTGGGCATTATTGGCGGCAATTTATTGGGTGGGTTCCTCGCCAACCTGCTCAGTTTACGGCTGCCCCCAGCAAATCTCGCGTGGCGCGAACCATTCCTGGCGCTCCTGGTGGGGATCGTCGTACCCCTGATTGCCGCGATCATTCCAGCCTGGCGCGGGGCAGAGCGGCCAGTCAGCACCCTGGTTCGCTCCTACGGTGTCGCGCCAGCGATCAGCCGCCGCCTGCTTGATCGGCTGCTCCGCCCGATCGGGCGCCTCTCTACCCTGAGCCTGATGGGGATCAGGGCGAGTGGTCGCCGACCAATCCGCGCAGGGATCACCGTGCTGGTCATCGCGATTAGCGCGGCGGCATTCCTGGCAACCCAAACGCTGAATAGTTCGGTACGTGGGACAATTGACGCGCTCTACGGGATTTACGCCGCCGATGCATACCTCAGCGTGGGCGGCAACACCACGGCGGGCTATGCCGACACCCTCAGTCGCCTGCCTGATGTGCAAACTGCCGAAGCATGGTCACGCATGGGGGGCTTTCTTGGGCCACTCAGCGTCGATATCTGGGGGATCCCGGCAGAAACAACGCTCTATCGCTATCGGCTGACTGCTGGTCGTTGGTATAGCGGCCAACCCCGCGAAGTTGTGATCTCTACTGCCCTGGCGCGCCAACTCGACCTGCACCCTGACACGATTGTCGAGGTTGATATTGGCGATGAACGTCGCCCTTTTACTGTAGTGGGGGTTGTTGATGATGAGAGTACCTATCTTGGCTCAACAGCCTCAGGAAAACTCTTTATGACCGTCGATGACGTGAGCAGAATGACCCATTATGGGAACCGGGCGAACCTCTTTGCTCTCGCGCTGCACACGCACACCCCAACAGCCGTTGATGCCGCCCTCACCCGGATCGAATTTGCCACCAAGGCGCAGTCAACCAGCGCCTATGCCGCCTATTCGGACAAAGCCAGTACCTTACAGGCTGTCCAGATTCTGGATCTCCTTTTGCGGGCAATGGTCACCATTATCGGACTAGTCGGGGCGATGGGCATCGCGAATACGCTGATTCTCAATGTCACCGAGCGGCGGCGCGAAATTGGGATTATGCGGGCGATTGGCGCGGGTAGCGGGCAGGTCTTGCGCCTATTACTGGCAGAAGGTTTAACCCTTGGCCTCCTTGGCACAACGCTTGGTACTGCGCTGGGGATGCTGCTTGGCAAGATCCTGGTCGATCTGACGGGTGCCTCGCTTTTCCGTCTCGATTTCCTGCTCACGCCCCTGAACCTGACCACAACCATTGGGCTGGCGCTCGGCCTCGCGCTACTCGCCAGTGTGGGGCCAGGGCTGATCGCCGCACGCTTCCACCCGGTCGAAGGCTTACGCTACGAATAACACTGGTCAACCGCTACAAAAACGGTCAGGCTCGCTTTCGCGAGCCTGACCGTTTCCCATCAGATTCGTAGCGCTAGCCACGTGGCCCCAGAATTGGCAAGCCGCCTTCAGTGCCTTGAATGATCCCTGACCCAGGAGCACTGGGCGAAGTAAGTCCTGTAGCACCCTGGCGCGGGCGCTCGGCTTCTTCCAATTCGCGTAACCGCATCCGGGCCGGCGAATAGCCAGGGACGTAGGCCAGCAACAGCCGTAACTGCTGCCGTGCCCGCCGTGCGTCACCGTCAGCAGCGGCGAGTTCGGCTACGGTAAAGATATAGGAGGCGAATTGATTGACCTGGAACGTCTCTCGGTCGACTAATGGCACGAGCAACGTACGCGCCTCATCCCGCCGACCCTGACTGATGCGCAACGAAGCCAGTGTTACCCGCGCCATGACGGAGTCAGGATCATGCTCCAGTGCCTGCGTGAAATACGTATCGGCGGTCGCCTGATCCTGCTGCATCATCGCCAGCAGCCCAAGTTGTAACTCGGCCTCGCTGATTGTGGGGTCTTGGGCCAACACCTGTCGATAGGCCCGCGCCGCCCCTTCTGGATCGTTATGGGTACGGCGCTCCAGCGCCTTATCCATCAGCTTCGCAATATTCGGTGGATACGGTATGGCGGGTACTTCTGCGGTAATCTCATAGCGCGGTGGCGACATTTCCTGGTACTGCCCTTCCTGCCACAGAAGCAGCGGTCGGCCCGCATTAACCAACCCATCGCGACGCAGCATCAGCGCCGCATGAAGGCGGGTATCGTCTGGGCCAAGCCGCCCAAAGGCGAAGGTACGAACAGCCTCAATCGCGGCGGGGGTCGCCACCCGCAAGAGCACTCCGACGGCATTAGCCGAGGCGAGTTCATCGCCAATCCAGAGAGAAGCAGTGAAGGCTGGCAGAAACGTTGGCACCGTGTGCAACAACTCCTCCATCGCGGCCTGCTGCGCAGAGTCGCTCTGGTCGGCATCCTGGCTGATTTGCTGCAACTGCGTATCAACGCGCTCCGCAATCTTTTGCGGCAACAGTTGTACCGGGTCAATCGAGGGGAAGCGCCCCCCTGGTGGTGCCTCATTCAACTGGATCGCCTGCCCCAAGCGCACCGCGACGGGATTCGGGTCGAGTTCGCGGAAGATCTCGGCGGCGGCGGGCTTCCGATTAACATTCGCCAGCGCTGCACCTAACAACAGCAGGCCATTATCACTGACGGTTTCGTGTGGCTGGGACTCTAACGCAGCCAGGACCCGTTCATCTTGTTCCAGATACATGAACGCATTTGCGGCTTGCTCAAACAGGAAGAATGCGCCCTGTGGCTCGTCAGCTTCTGGCTGCGCTGCCTTCGCCAGCGCCTGCTCGGTCAGCGCCCACAGTTGGTCAGCGGAGGCCATTGCTGCTTCACGGTTCCCCAAAATAGTCTGGAAGCGCACCAGACCCGCCAGACCATGAATATCCGCGGGGTCAGCCGCAAGGACCTGTTGCACTGTTGCAACGGCCTGGTCAAAGTGGCCCAACTCAAACTGGCAGAGGGCCAGATCATTCAGTGGGGCCACCCACCCCGGCAAAATCCGTGAGGCATCGCGGAACAACCGCTGCGCACCCAGGTAATCACCAGTTTCCATGGTACGCAGGCCACGTTCAAGGAGCAGGCCCGCCCGTTCCGCCTGTGGCGGAGTCGCGCCGTAGGTTTCCCCTAGCCCGCGCATGGCATCGTCCAGCGCGTCGCGCAAGCCTTCGAGTTGCGCCCGTTCCTCGTCCTGTGGGGCATCAGCCAGATAGCGCCGCAACGCCCGCAGCGCATGCACAATGCGTCCCTGGCCCTGATATACTCCCGCAAGTAACCGCCACATATTACTGTCGGCGGGGTCGAGTTGCGTAGCTTCTTCCCAGCGTTCGACCGCGCTGGGCAGGTCGCCAATCTCCCCGTACGTCATCCCCAAGAGCTTGTGGAGAATGGCCTCGCGAGGATGTTCTTCGCGCATTGCTTCTAAAATCATCAACGCTTCAAGAAACTGCCCGCTATCAACCATGCGGACGATTTCGTTAATTGTTTCATTGGTAAGTGGTGGGAGTTGATCAGCAGGAATCAGGGACTGCCGCTGACTGCCACGCTTCTGTTTCGCCATCCGGCCACACTCCCTTGTCAAACGTTGTCCCGCCAGGGGTTTTCGTCCATCAAACAGGACAAGTGTACCACGGCCTTACGCACGGCTATTGCCTTGCGTCACCGTACTATCCGTGGCACAATAGCACGAACGTTTGTTCCAAAAAGAGCACCTGGAGAGTTGCGTATGGGCGCGAAAAAGGCGATCACCGTTGAGCGGGTCATTACCCCAACGATTGCGCGGCGACTGGCGATTACCAAGCAACGGCTGGCGGGGCCAAGGCCAGCAGGCGGGGTGGCAGGAGTGGTTGAAGTAGCCCGCGATCTCGGCGCGGTGCAGATGGATCCAATCAATACCGTAGCGCGAACGCAACTACTAGTCTTGCGGAGTCGGCTGCCCCACTTCACGCCCGCCGACCTGGAAACTGTGACCTATCAGCAGCGCCAGCTTTTTGAGTATTGGGCGCACTGTGCTTCATTAGTACTCACCGAGGACTACCCCATTCATCAGTACATGATGCGGACGAGGCAACAAGGAGCATCAGCTTGGGGCGAACGCTCCCTGAGTTGGGTCAGGGAAAATCAAGCCCTGGCTGACTACATCCTCGGGCGGCTGCAAGAGGAAGGCCCCTTGCCCTTGGTGGCCTTTGAAGACCGCACGGTTTCAGGCTGGACCTCTTCTGGCTGGACCAGTGGCCGGAATGTTGCCCGCATGATCGATTATCTCTGGCTCGCTGGCGACCTGATGGTGGTGGGACGCAATGGGATTCATCGCCTCTGGGATCTCACCGCCAAAGTATTGCCTGAATGGACGCCACGCGACGAATGGCCGGAGGAACTGGTCGTCGAGCGGGCCGCCCAACGGGCGATTCAGGCACTGGGGGTCGCCCGCCCCAATCAGATCAATCAGCATTTCACGCGTTTCCGCTACCCCAACCTGAACGCGGCACTCGCCAAACTCAGCACCGAGCAAACTATTGTTCCCGTGGCAATCGAAGGAGAGGAAGCAGCCAGCAGCCCAAAGGCGTGGGCTGGTCCCTGGTATCTTCACCGCACTGACCTCCCGCTGCTCGATTCGCTCGCAGCAGATGCCAAGGGGAGAGCCTGGGGGCCACGCACAACCTTACTCTCACCGTTTGACAACCTGATCTGCGACCGCAAACGCACCCGCCTCCTCTTCGATTTTGACTTCACGATTGAGATCTATGTGCCAAAGGAGAAACGCCGCTGGGGCTACTATGTCTTACCGATCCTGCATGAGGATCGGATCATCGGGCGGATCGATCCAAGTATGGATCGCACGAATAACCACCTGACGATCAACGCGATCCACACCGAACCAACGGCACCGCAAGGGGCCCGCACTGGCAAAGCAGTGGCAAAAGCGATTCGCGAACTTGCCGCCTTCCTCGGGGCAACCGAGATCACATATGGCACGCCACCGCCGGAGATCTGGGCCAAAGGCTTCGCCTAAAGGCCCGGTTGACAATGACTTCCGCCACATATGCTACGATGCGCGGAGTTTCAAGGGAGTTGAGCAACGGATCTGGCGTGGGAGGAAAACGAATGAGCGCAGGGCAACGCAAAGTCATTATTACAGCGGCGATCACCGGGGGAATCCATATTCCGACAATGACACCGTATCTGCCGATCACACCTGATCAGATCGTTGATGAGTGTGTGCGTGCCCATGAGGCGGGGGCGGCAGTCTGCCATATTCACGTGCGCGAACCAGAGACTGGGCGCCCAATTCCGAGTCTCGAACTCTTCCGCGATGTTGCCACGCGCGTGAAGGAACGCTGTAATGTCGTTCTCTGTACGACAACTGGTGGCTCACCAGGGCAAACACCAGCCGAGCGCCTGGGGGTTGTCAGTGACCTCGCGCCAGAGTTGGCTTCCTGCAATATGGGGTCAATGAACTTCGCGCTGTTTCCCCTAGCCGAGCGCTACCAGGAATATAAGCACGATTGGGAAAAGCCGTTTCTGGAAGGGACAACCGAGAATATCTTCGCCAACACTTTTGGCGGAATGAAATATTTCATCGAAACGATGCAGGAGCAACAGACCCGCCCAGAGCTTGAGATCTACGACGTGGGGATGATCAACAATGCCGCCTTCATGGTGAACAATGGCATCTTAGAGCGCCCGATCTACATCCAGTTCGTCCTGGGAATACTCGGTGGGGTGCCCGCCTCAGTCGAAAATCTCGTCATGCTCCACAATCAAGCCCGCCAGATGCTTGGCGATTTTCAGTGGTCAGTGGCGGCGGCGGGTCGCTTCCAATTCCCGATTGCGCTGGCGGCCCTGGCGATGGGGGGCAACGTGCGTGTGGGCCTGGAAGATAGTGTCTACATTGGCAAAGGCGAGTTTGCCAAGAGTAATGCCGATCAAGTTGCCAAGATGGTGCGGATCATGCACGAATTGAGTATCGAGCCAGCAACCTCCGACGAAGCCCGCCAGATGCTCGGGTTGAAGGGGAATGGCGAGGTGAAGTTCTAGGCCAGTAGATCGCGCAGTTGCGCCACCAACGCCCGCGTGCGGGCGATCATCGTCTGTGCGGCGGTGGGGTCAGGCGCTTCCTGCACAAAAACATTCGCCAGCATGACCGCCGTATCAAGCCGATAGATCGTGGCGATTGCGGGAGGTAACGCTGCCAACAGATCAGCGCCATAGCCCGCGATGAATAGGTCATCAAGGAAGCCATATTCGGCGATCCGCGCCAGTTCCAGGGCCGGATCGCCGATCAGCGCATTCTCCCAATCAGCAATCGCGAGAATCTGACCCTGCTGCGTAAAGAGGTTCGCCGGACGGGCGTCCATATGGAGCAGCGCCCGCTGCTCGGCTCGTGGAGCCAATGCCGCCATCATTGTCCCTGCCGCTGGTAGTGGTATCTCCAGACCCGTCTGCCGCGTCAGCCCAGCCATTCGTTCGCTAATCCGTTGAGCAATCAGTTGATAACAGGGGAACCCGCCCATCCCTACTAATGGGACGGCAGGGATGGGGAGTTGGTGGATTTGTCGCACCAGCCGCCCAAATGTGCGCTGATCAGGCAGGCTACTATCGTTGGGCATAAAGGCAGCCGCCATAAAGTCGTAGCCATCGGTGCCAAGGTGGAGCCAGTGGACGGCAGGAACTGGCAACGCGTGTTGTTGCAGATGCGTCGTCAGGTCGGCATCTTGCTGCAACAAGCGCCTCGACTCCAGCGTGCCATCATTTTCACTGACAATGATCCGCTGCCAAGGTACGCGCAACGCCACCAGCCCAAACGGTCGCGTTTCCGCCTGAAAGGCCAGAAAGGTCACACCCTGACCAGCAACTGTCAGGTCGGTTACTTCCCAATCGGGATAGTGCCGCGCCAATTGCGTCTGGAGTACTGCTGTGTAATCAGCAACCGCTGGCGTTACACTATTGCCAGCTAGTACCTGCTGCCCTGACTCCGCCACACTCTGCTCCATTTCTCCGTACTGCTCCCAAACCATACCTACGGGTCCATCAGGGTCAGATTCGCAATCGCCACTGTCAATAAGCGATCATCGTTGCTGCGCGGATCAAGCTGGTTCGGCTGGGTTGGGGGATCAAGCGAACGAAACGCGACCCGATGCGACCCTGGAGCCAGGGTCAACGGCACCGTGATCGTCCGCAAACCATCAATCTGCCACTCGCCCACTGGCTGATCATCAACAGTGACGGCCAACCGCCGTGCTTGCTGATAGCTAAACGTATCGAACCGCAGTTGGTAGCGTTGTGGCTCGGCGGCGAAGGTCCAGAGTTCAGCAACCCCGGTGCCTGCCAACCAGCGAAACCGCAGGTTTGAGTCAGTCGCCAGTTCGCTCGGGTACCACCCAGTGAGCGGGGCCAGGAACCGATCAAGCCCTGGGGCGGGCAACGGACGATAAACAATCATCTGCGCGTCTTGATAGATCGGGGTTGGCTCAGCATATCGCGCCAGGAACTGATCGACGCCACTATCTCCAGCTGCTTCGTCGCGCATGACGACCAACCAACGCACATCGGCATAGGCCAGAAGCTGTCGCCCGATCGCCTCCTGCGCTACCGCTGGCACAATATCCGGCGTTGTCGGTAGTTCGCGATAGAGCGGCGATTCACGAATCGGATAGACCAACCGCCGCGAAATATACCCCCCTATCACTGGGTGTTGATGCACCGTCTGGCGATAGTTCGTCCCTGAACACTGCTTGCAATACGGTAGCTCCAAGACCACGCCAGGGCCACCAGCGGCAGCCAGTTGCTGATAGAACGGCGGCGGCGTTACCGCTTCCAGGGGAAAGGGAATCGCCAGGTGTTCGAGCAGCAAGAGGGCGACCAGGAGCACCGCCACACCCACGCGCCCAGGCAACTTGAGTCGTGCGCCATAACGCTGCCCCAGCGCAACCACCGCCAACCCCGTCAGCACTGCCAGACAGAGGGTCACTACCAGACTGAGACGGTCGGGCACCCGCGCCACACTGAGCAAGGGGACAAACCGAAAAAGGCTATACGGCAAAGGAATACCCCGATCAACACCACCGATCTGCAACGTTGGCCCTAGCGCCAGAACCGCAAAGCAGGCCGCTAACGCCGCCCACGGCAACGCCTGTCGGCGCGTTCGCCAGAGGGCAATCGCGGCCAACAACAACGGGAGGAACCCCAGGAAGATTCCCCCATCGTGCGCGGGCTGCCAGATTCGCCCACGCAAGGCTAACAGGGCGGGCTGCCAGAGGGTGGCAAGCTGTGATGGCGTAACGAACGCCAGCAGATCAGCAGAATGTTGTAGCACTTGCGCGGCAGTTGGTGGATCAGTGATCCCAGCGCGAATCTGGAGAATCGTGGGGGTCAGCAAGGGGAGAGCGAGCAAAGTCCAAAGCCCACCGATGACCGCAGCCACCACCAGCGGTGTCCAGTCCCGACGCGCAATCGCGCAAACTGGGGCCGCCAGTAACGTCAATAAGACCGCAAAGATCAGGTACTGCCAATCGCAGAACATCAGCAACAGCAGCGCCCCAACCGCTAACAGCGCGTAACGTGTGCGCCGCCTACCAGTACCGTTCATCGCCCGCAGAAAGCAAAGAACATAGGCCGGGAGCCATTCGGAGGCGAGCAAGTTCATATGACCAAGCAGGTGGGTCATCTGGTACGACCCAAATGCGTACACCACCCCACCAATGAACCCAGCCAGCCGACTGCCGCTCACCTCTGTAACTAACAGGTACGCGAAGTATCCCGCCAGCATCAACGACAGCAGCACAATACTGTTGTAGGCGGGGATCAGGCCAAAAGCCCACTGAAACGGCAAACTGGCCACCCCATTAAAGAGATTGAGCGTGTGTAGATAGAGGGGCGCACCATATGGGGCATAGAGGTATGGTGTCCAGTAGGGATTTTGCCCACGTTCCAGGGCCTGTCGCGTCCACCAATAGTTCCAATAGTTCTGAAGCGCATCACCACCATCACTCGGCACCGCCGTACCGAATTGTGTCACCAGGGGATATGTCGCGATCAGCGCGATCAGGCCGTAGAGGACGAGCGGGAGCAAATGCTGTACCCCAACCTGCCGCCCACGAGCTGATAGGGCTATCGGCGGCGGTGCTGGCGG
>JBDHWF010000036.1:0-29443 GCA_039810045.1 Chloroflexia bacterium | reverse complement strand
TAGTGCCGATTCCTGTACCAACACAGGTCGTTGTTGGGCAGCCGTTGCGGCTCCAAATCCCGAAAATTCATGTTGATGCTGAGATTGAGTATGTGGGTGTTACTGAGACTGGGGCGATGGATACGCCGAAGAACTATAGTAATACAGCCTGGTATCAACCAGGCCCACGCCCTGGTGATCCCGGCAACGCCGCGATCGCTGGTCATGTCGATTCTAAGACGGGGAAAGCAGTCTTCTGGGATCTGGCGAAGTTGCAGCCTGGGGATGAAGTCTTTGTCGTTGGCGATGATGGGGTAACGCGGCGGTTTGTGGTGCAGAAGGTCGAATCGTACGTCCGCGCGGATGCCCCATTAGGGGAAATCTTTGGGTCTACTTCCGAGCACCGTCTCAACCTGATTACCTGTGATTCCACCAGCGTTTTTGACCGATCCAAAGGCGGTTACGCCTCTAATGTTGTGGTCTATACCACGTTTGCCCCCTGATTTTAGCGGGGCCTTGTTCGCGGTGATTCCCTTAGCGCATGACGTTGGCGATCTGCGCAAATTGCTTGAGGTGCGTTCGCTCATGCCGCGCTAGCCACTGACCATAAAAGAAGATTGACCGCTCATAGGTCGTGTTCCATACCGTCACCGTTGCCGTGCGCGCCCATTCTTTTTCTGATAGCGCCTGTAACGCGGCACAGAGATCCTGGCGTTGTGCCTGATAGGCTTTGAACGATTCGGCAAAGGGCAGTGTGCGGTAATTCGTTTTCTTGATCCAGCTCACGGGATTCTGGGCCGTAAATGTGGGGTGATCCTCCTGGATGATGTGGAGGATGGCCCCACCCCACATATCGGCACAGGCTCGTAAATGGGCGAGCAGATCTGTTGCGGACCATTCGTCTGGCGCGGGAGTTGCTTGCAACTGGCTTGGTGTCAAATCAGCAGTTAGGGTCGCAATATGTGACGGTGCGGCTTGCAAGAGCGTCAGGATCTGCTCAACAGTGAGAGAAGATTTCTTCGGCATGAAGCGCGTCCTTTCAAGTGAGAAAGCGTAGCTGGTAGGATAGCGCTAGGTGCTGCGCCCGTACCGAGTCGTGATCCCAGACCGCTGCTACCTGGAGATCGGCGCGTGTGGCGAGGCGTTTGAGAAAGTTGGGCGTATGGATATGCGCTCCACCAACGATTGCCAGTTGACGCGGTCCCTTAGTGTTCTCTGGCATAGTCTCCCTCACTGGTATTGCTCTGGCTGAAATTAGAGCTTGACCGTTGTTCCTTGCTCAATTGAGCGGTACGCTGCCAGGATCACCTTCAGCACCCGCTGACCATCACGGTGATCCTGGATTGGGCGACGCCCAGTCGTAATGCTGTCGTGAAAGTGATGGATAGTGGCATCGAAGGTTTGCTGATTGCCATGAGGATCGGTCGGGAACGTGCGGGCGGCGGCTTCGGCAAAGCCACGTGGCTTCTCATAGATTTCGTAGCGATGACCGAAGATCTCGCCACGCTCGCCAATCGCGTGAAATTTGGCATCGTGGGCAGGGAAGGCGAATGCTTCGCCAGTGAAGATTTGCCCGATTGCGCCATTGGCAAATTTGACCATCACCAGCGCGGTATCTTCGCCGTCCATTTGCGCGACATAGGTGCCACTCATCGCCGTTACTTCGCTTGGCTCTGATCCAGCAAGGTAGAGCAAGATATAGGTCGGGTGATAGCCCTTATCAATCAGGACACCACCGCCCATCGTGGCGCGGCTCGCGCGCCAGCCAACCATCATCGTTTGTTGTGCGGGGCGGCCCGGCACTGCCGACTGGGGGTAGCCCATTGGGAACTCGTGGGAACGGAGGAGAAAGAGGTTCCCTAAGATGCCCTGATCGATGCGGTCTTTCGCGCTGGCGATTGATGGATAAAAGAGTTCGTTGTGGCCGCTCATGTAGACGATGCCAGCGCGGTCCACTGCGGTAACGATCTGATCGGCTTCTTCCTCAGTGATGCACATTGGCTTTTCGCAGAGAATATGCTTTCCCGCAGCAGTGGCCGCGAGGATCGCATCGGCATGCAGGTGGTGGGGCAGGCAGATATCAACAGCGTCAATATCAGCTTTGCGGATCAGTTGATGATAATCAGTGTAGATCGCAGGGGTCGTGCCAGCCGTGGCAACCTGTTCGGCGGTCGCCGTGGCTGCTGTCTCGACTACGTCAGATACTGCCGTGATCTGGGCCTGCCCTGCAAGTTTCTGCCAGGCTGGAGCGTGTCGATTGCGGGCGATGTTGCCGCCACCAATCAGGCCGACTTTGAGCATTTCGAGTGCCTCCTTTTGTCCTCATCCTGCGCTGTTGTTGACTGCATCGTATCACTCACACCGTCATGCAGCATCTTCCATGAGACAGTATCAGGATTGTATCGGCTGTGAGCGCCGTGCTACAGTTGCCCACCATGAACAGCCGAGAAACCGCCTTGCCTGGCCCAATTGATATTGCCCTGCCTGATACTGCTGGTCGTAGCGTCGAAGGGCGGGCAGCGGCGATCGTGCGACAACTACTCTGGGCGTTCGCCATTGCTATTGCCTATTCGCTGCTGACCGTGCTCTTTACCTGGCCGTTAGTAACCCAACTCACTGACCATGTGCTTGCCTATGGCGACCCTGTGGATAGTGCCTGGCGGTTGGGGTGGGGGCAACAACAGATTCTTGCTCATCCGCTGCACCTCTTTGATGCCAATATCTTCTACCCTTACGACCGCACCTACCTGTTTGATGAACTGTTGCTAGGGATCGCGTTGATCACCCTGCCGTTACGGCTCTTGACCACGAATCCCGTGCTGATCTACAACCTTGCGCTGTTGAGTACCTTTGTGCTGAGTGCCGGCGCGAGTTATGCCCTGGCCCGCCACCTCCGTTGTGGGCCAGTGGCGTCATTTGTGGCGGGACTGATCTATGCCTTTGCGCCGCTGCATATGGCTCACCTGACGCACCTAGGGCTGCTTTCAGGGCAATACTTCCCCCTGGCGATTCTGTTGCTTGATCGGATCGTGCGCCCAGCAGCGCATTGGTCGGCTGGTGTGCGCTGGCGTGATGCCGTGGCGCTGGCGGTTGTGTTGGCGTTACAGGCGTTATCGGCCCAGTACTACGCCTTTTATCTGTTCTTTGTTGTTGGTGGCTTTGTCGGCTTACGGCTGATCCAGGAGGGTCTGCGGCGGCAGTTTCCTGCGCCGATGGTCTGGGCGCGCTTGCTGGTGGCCGGGGCATTGGCGGCGGTGTGTGTCGCCCCATTTTTCTTTGGCTATCGCACGGTGCAGGGCGATTATGTGGTTGAGCGCTCAATAGCGCAGAATGCCTACTACTCCGCAAACATCGCTTCATTCTTCACGGCGGACGGCCAGAATTGGCTCTGGGGTACGCTGACTGCACCCTTGCGGGAGTATGGTCGGTACACGCTGGAACGGCTGATGTTCCCTGGCTTGATCGCGCTCTTGCTGGCCGTTATTGGCGTGGTGGCAGGGTGGCGGCGGTGGTTGGTGCAATACCTGATCTGCCTGGGCCTGGGGGCAGCGATTTTGGCCCTTGGCCCCAATCTCTACCTGACGGCTGATAATAAGAGCATACTCTTTACCCGAATGCCCTACGGCTTTCTCTATTTCCATTTGCCAGGATTCGATTCAATGCGCGTGCCAGCGCGGTTTGGCATTTTGTACGGCCTCAGTGTCGCTGGCTTGGCTGCTGTTGGGGTGAATTGGCTGCTAGGGTGGGTGGCGACCTGGCGATTAAAGGCGATTGCAGGACGGACAGTGGGCATCGGACTGGCGGTTATCCTCTGCCTGGGGATCAGTATTGAGTCGCTGAACCGCCCCTTTGCGCCAGTACCGCTAGCGACACGGGAGCAGGCCCCACCAGTCTATCGCTGGTTAGCGACTCAATCAGACGCCGTTGTGTTGGAATTACCTTTTGTGATCCCCGATCACCCCGACCAAACGGGGATGCTTGGCGACCTCTATCAGTTCTATTCGCTCTATCATCAACGCCCGGTCGTCAATGGCTCGGCTAATGTTTTGCCCAAAGGATATAAAGCGCTGTATTACGAACTCCGTGAGGGGCCAACACCACGCGCCCTCAGTATTTTGCAGGGCCTGGGGGTGACTGATCTGGTTGTCCATTACGATCAACTTTCTGGCGAGGTGGCTGATCGCACGCGAACATTACTCGATGGTGGCACCACCCAGGCGCAGCAGCAGGTTGCGTTTGGCAATGACGTGGTCTATCGGCTCGCCCCAACAGAGCGATTTGCCCAGTTGCGCGCGTTGATTCTCCCCACTGCGCCAATTTATCTCTCGCGTGGTGAGGATCCGACTGGGGCTTATGGCGCAATGTTGGCGCGCGTGCTGCAAACTAACCCGATATACACGCGGGTGCGGGTTGAGTTTGGCCGCGACTATATCAGCGATCTCTCGGCTCCACCGCGCTATCAGTATGCCATTCTCTATCACTATGAGGATCCCGCTACGGTCGGCTTTGCCGATGAGCCAGTAGTTTGGGAAGACGACGTAGTACGGATCTATGGGCGCAAAGTGCCGTAAGTATCACCCCCACCCGTTAGTCACCAGCGGTTGCGCCTCCCGCCGGGAAACACCGATCTCCCAGAGGCAGATCACGCATATAACGGTAAACCCCATAGTAGCTTGGTAATTCCCAATACAGTTCGCGTAAGCGCAGGCGTTCACTTATACGAAGCATTGGGGCTGTCTCGCGAATGGGGATACATTGATCGCGCATCATAATGATGATCGGCTGCGCGAGAATATCATCAGGATTGATCGGGTCACCAATCTGCGCAATCTGCTGCGCGGGATCGGTCAAGGTTGTGTGCGGAATACCATCAAGAGTGAGCAGAATATCAAGAATCTCCAGGGCGGTTGCACCATCTTTCAGGTCAACTTTCTCAAAGAGGGGGCCGATCAGTACTGGTGCATTGCCGGTACCACGCGCCTGCCGCACGATCTGGATCGTTTCGAGAAAAGTGGCGTTATCGGGGTCGTTTTGGCCTTCGTGCGTGTAGTAGCGCCGTAAAGGAATGATCGGGTACAGGATCAGGAGCAGAATCAATCCGGCTGGGAGCGCGATCCAGGCCGCCCGCCACCACGCGCGTAGTGATCCTTTGCCTGGAGTCAAGAAGCGCTGCCCAAGGTGTACCACAGCGGTTGCCAGTGCCAATGCTCCTGTCGCCGTGGCAATTGTGAGGAGTGGCAGCAGATAGGCCACATAGCGGCCAGTCAGCAGATAGCGATCGCCATCGACGCCGTACGCATGGTTGTAATACGGCATGATTGCGGCAGTGAAGAAGATAGCCAGGAGTGGTAATGGCTGATGGCGGCGAATCAATAGCCCCAGCCCAAGGAGCGCCAAGACGACGGCGATTAGCATATATGGCGAAGTGAAATAGTGGAGGGCGCGTTCTGGGGTGCGGAAAGGATTACTGATCATCCGGGCTAATTCATAGCACAAATTGCGGAGATTATACAAGTATGTACCGAGTGTTGGGTCAGCGACGTAGGCGTAATCACGTCCTTTGGCCCGCTGAAATCCGGCCATCCCTGCGCGAAGATTGTCAATCAGCACGGGACTATAGGCGACAAGCGCAACCAGGAGGCTGAGGTAGGGCCAGGGTGTACGGAGCAACTGCCAGTATTGTTGCCGATAGAGCGCGTAGCCCAATGCCCCCAGCAGGGCAGGTGCAAGCAGAATCGTGCCCAGATGGGTTTGTAGCATCAAGCCACCGCAGAAGGCACACAGCAGCAACCACCGCCCCGTGGGCCAGAAGCTGCGATTGTCCCTCGCGGGTGTTGGTGGCAAGGCGCGAATTGCGCGGAGCAGGGTGTAGTAGCACAGGGTCGCATAGAACGGGGTTGTTGAGTTCTCCCAGGCGACATGGCTATTGACGACAATATGTTGGGGCAGGGTGGCGAGCAGTGCTGCTCCAACTGCCCCAACTTTCCAGCCACCAAGTTCGCGACCAATCAGGTAGGTAAGGGCCACTGTGAGCGCCCCAATGATACAAACCAGGGTGCGGGGCAGGGTAACTGATGGGCCAAAGACCCCGAAACAGAGGGCGAGCAAGTAATGATGGATTGGCCCAAAATATTTCACCTGGGCTGTCAGGGGAAAGTGCTGACCAGTATAGATTTGCCAGGTCCAGCGAATCTCACCAATCTCATCAGTGAAATGGGGCAGGCGCATCAGGTTTGGCCAGCGCATCAGGAGCGCGAAGCCAAAGAGGATCAAGATTAGCAGGGCTTCTGCTTCCTGGGGGCGCGTGCGCGCGGCGATCTGCTGGAAGATAGTGCGCTGGCGGCGCTTGGCGGGGCGTGGCCGAGCGTTACGCGGCGGCCTGGTTGTTGTTCGTTCCGTCACCGCGCCTCCCACAGTACCGTTACCGCAAGAAAAGAAGTATACGGTGCTGCTGAGGGGAGTACAAGAAATAGCCAGGAGCGGGCACGCACCCCTGAGTCTTCTCATGCAGAACACCCCACTCTGCCGCTAGCGGCAGAGTGGGGTGCTAACTGCGTAAGTTAGCCCTACTGTTTAGTTGGCTGGGGTGGGGAGGCGAAGCAGGTTGATCACGGCATCAACGCCCTGAATTCCCTTGATCCGGCTCTCGACCTGATCGATCTGTTCTTTGCTGCTTAGGGTGCCGCGCACATAGACAACCCCGTCAACAGTGTTGATGTTGATCTGGTCTTTGGGGGTACTCCCGTTGCTGAACAGCGCGGACTCTACGCGACTTGTTACTTCCTGATCGCGCTCGGCACTCTCATCAACGGAGCCACCAGTGAGTGAGCTGGCAAATCCCAGTGCCTCTTGTCGTCGCTCGCTGTTTGAGAGGTAGAGCGCGGCCCCGGCAAGTGCGCCACCAAAGAGCAGGCCGAGCATAAAGCGGCCACCGCCACCACTCTTCTTGCTTGATTCGATCTCTTCCAACCGTTCCAGCAGAGCAGATTGACGTTCTTGCAATTGTTGTTGCAGTTCCTCGGCATCAACTACTGATCCACGACCAAACATGGCAGTTTCTCCTTTTTTCATAGGGCAATTGTTTGCCCTGGCAAATTGCTACGCTGCAATCCTGGCGAATCGTCGCGCATCCGTCAGTAGTGCGGCGCACGGCTATCAGTGCATTGCAGCGCAAGGACTGTACCAAAGAACTCAATGGGATGCTACTATAGGCTGGGGAAATAGTGTATCGAGGCGCGCAATCGTGCCGAGCTCCACCGATATCACGATTGGTACAATTGCTGATATTGCCCCCAGCCCTGTTGCGACAGAACCAAGCGCAGGGTAGCTCGTTGCAATTCCAGCAGGCAATGATGCGGATCGGGCGCACTGGTCAAATGTGGTATTGAGGGCGTAGAATACGCGTATGGCGAACGTGCATATTGTCGTCGTCAACTATAATACAGCCGGTTTACTCCGGCGGTGCCTTCGTCACCTCTGCGACAGCCAGTCGCCACACCCCTATACCATCACTGTTGTCGATAATGCCTCCACTGATAATAGTCTGCAAATGCTGCGGGTTGAGTATCCCGCCATTCACGTTGTGCAATCGGTGCAGAATCGCGGGTTTGCGGGCGGGAACAACCTGGCGTTGCGGCAGATTGTCGCCACGGCGCCCGCTGGTTTAGCGCGCAACCATGAATATGTCCTGCTGGTGAATAGCGATCTTTTTGTAGAGCAGGATACTATTGCGACATTGATTGATTTTGCTGAGGCTGATCCTACGGTAGCAGTCGTAGGGCCACGCATCACGAAACCAGACGGTTCGCTTGATCTGGCCTGTCGGCGGTCATTCCCCACACCAGCCAATGCGTTCTATAAACTTTTTGGGTTGAGCAAACGCTTTCCTGCACATGCCCGTTTTGCAGCGTATAATCTGACGAATCTGGATGAATACACGCTCACAGAGGTTGATTCTGTGGTTGGCGCATGTATGTTGATTCGCCTTAGCGCCATTGATCAGGTAGGATTGTTAGATGAAGCGTTTTTTATGTATGGGGAAGACCTTGATTGGGCATATCGCATGAAGGCTGCCGGATGGCGAGTCTTCTATAATCCAGCAGCCCACGCGCTGCATCAGAAAGGGGCGACCAGTGCCCGCCAGAGCGGGCGAATGATTATTGAATTCTATCGCGCAATGCATCTTTTCTATCAGAAGCACTATGCGGCACGCTCGCCACGTCCGCTGAATTGGCTCGTTATGCTCGGGATCGCAGTACGGGGGATGACCGCCTTGGTACTCAATCTTCTGCGGCCAGCGGCCAGGAAGCGAGTGGCGTGATGAAGATCGATCTGGGCAACAAACGCCCACAGATTGCCCCACAGCAGCAGCAACTGGTGTTACAAGGGTTGCCTCCACACCTCAGTAATCGCCAACCGCAACGCGATTGGCATCCGATTGCCGGACGTGCTTCGCTCAAGCGTTGGTTCAATCTCGCCGTGGTGATCTCTCAGGCGATGGTCGACACCGTCATGATTGTGACGGCCTTTATCGCCGCCTATCAGTTGCGGGCGAGTATTGATCTTTTCAGTGCGTTCCAGGAACCCAGCCGCCTGACCTATGAGGTGATGTTACTGGTCGTGGTCGTTACCTTGCTCGTCACATTTAATCTGGTGGGTCTCTACAATTTGCGGCGTGGTGTGTCGCGGGTTGATCAGTTCTATCGGATCAGTGCTGCCGTCTCGATTGGTCTGGTTCTCTCCATTGCCCTGAACTCCATGCTCCTCGGTGATCGCTTCATCTATTCACGCCAGATGCTGCTGATTGGCTGGTTACTTTGTATTGTGCTGGTAACAGTGGGGCGGTTTGTCCATAGCGAACTGGTGGGGCAACTACGGGCGCGTACTGCGGCGCGTGACCGCGTGTTGATTGTGGGTGCCGGGAAGACGGGGCAGTTAGTGTTAGAGTCGATTGCCCGTGCGCCCTGGCTGGGTTACGAGATTGTTGGTGTTCTGCGCTATGGTCAGAATGGGCAGGCCGCCTTTGCTGAGGATAGCCTGGATGGCTATCCCATTCTTGGCGATGAAAGCGAACTGGCTGAACTAGCCCGCCGCCATAATATCGATGAAGTGATTATCGCGCTCACTGGTACGCCACACGAAGAAGTCCTGACGCTGGCGCAAGGCCTGATCGAGCAACCAGTCAATATTAAAGTCTATCCCGATACGTTCCAGTTGATTACCAAGAACGAATTGAGTCTTGATGATCTGGGCGGCTTGCCGATGGTCAGTGTGCGCAATGTGGCATTGCGCGGTTGGAATCGGGTGATCAAGCGGACGATGGATCTGGTCTTGGGCACGATTATTTTGGTGTTGGTTTCCCCGATCATTCTCTTGCTGGCGGTGTTGATCAAGGTGACTTCGCCAGGGCCAGTCTTTCACTTGCAAGAGCGAGTGGGCCACGATGGGTACTCGTTTCTCTGTATTAAACTGCGTTCGATGGCAGTGGGCGCCGAAGATAAGAGCGGGCCAATCTGGACCACGCCCAATGATCCTCGCCGCACCCTGCTTGGTCGGTTTATGCGGCGTTACTCGCTGGATGAGCTCCCACAGTTTGCCAATGTCATCATGGGCGAAATGAGTATTGTTGGGCCACGACCAGAGCGCCCCTATTTTGTCGAACAGTTTAGTCAGTCGATCCCTGGCTATATCTATCGGCATCACGAGAAGGCGGGTATTACGGGCTGGGCGCAGGTGAACGGCTTGCGCGGGAATACCTCGATTGAGGAACGAACCCGCTACGATCTCTATTACGTGGAAAACTGGTCGCCCCTGTTCGATATCAAGATCATCGTCAAAACGATCTGGCTGGTGTTACGGCCAGATAGTAACGCCTACTAACGCTCGCATCAGTAATAATCACTGGGTGCTGCTTGCGCCGGAGTGGAGGGTCTGCGACACTCCATTGCTGTACGTGGCAAGGGCGTTTTGCGTATGCGAAAGGATGAACTGCGATGCACTTCAAAGAGTATCTCCGCCGTCTGCCGACCTACCGCCCGCCTGCGGCAACTGGCGGGACAGTACAACAAATTGCGCGGATGGGGGCGAATGAAAATCCACTTGGCCCATCGCCCAAAGCAGTGGCGGCGATGCAGGAGGCCGTCGGGAAGGTGAACCGCTATCCAGCTCCAGGTTCCTGGCCGCTGCGCCAGCTATTAGCCGAGCAGTTCGCAGTTGCCCCCGAGCAGGTGCTTTGCACCAATGGCTCTGATGAGTTGATCTTCATGCTCTGCGTCGCCTTTCTCAGTGAAGGCGATGAAGCAGTCATGGCTGATGGGACTTTCGTGAGCTATGGAATGCGAACGCTTGCCACGGGTGGGCAGCCATTGAAGGTGCCGCTGCGGGACTATGCCCACAACCTTGATGCAATGGCCGATGCGATTACAGAGCGAACCCGCCTGGTCTTTCTCTGCAATCCCAATAACCCCACTGGCACGACGGTTGATCCCGCCGCGATCAGCCAGTTTCTGACGCAAGTGCCAGATGATGTGCTGATCGTGGCTGATGAAGCGTACATTGATTTTGTGGAAGGGGAGAAGCCCGATCTGCTGGCTGAGTTGCGAAAAGGACGGCAGAACCTGCTGGTGATGCGGACCTTCGCTAAGATTTATGGTTTGGCGGGGCTACGACTCGGGTATGCCTTTGGGTCAGCCGAAGTGGTTGAGTACCTCGGTCACGTCCATACGATCTTCAATGTCAATAGTCTGGCGCAGGCTGCTGCCCCGGCGGCGTTGGCTGATACCGAACACGTCGAGCGGGTCCGCGCCCATGCCACAGCCGCCAGGGCAAGGTATACGGAGGAGATGACTGCCCTGGGGCTACAACCAATCCCCAGCGTGACGAACTTTATGGCGGTCAACGTTGGTGGCGACGATGGGGCCATTGCGGCAGCGTTGCTGAAACGCGGTATCGCGATTAATCCGCTGGGTGGTTGGGGCCTGCCTGGGCATATTCGGATTTCGTTTGGGACAGACGAGGAAAACGAGCAGTTCTTCGCCGCAATGCGTGAGGTAGTGCAGGAGCGACAGGCCCAAGGCTAGCCACTGCCCCAACGATGCTATTGAGGAGATGATGGCAGAGCTAACGCATTTTGATGAGCGTGGTCGGGCGCGGATGGTTGATGTTGGCGACAAGGAATCGACCCATCGGATCGCGGTTGCTGGTGGCACTGTGCGAATGCAGCCCGAAACGATCACCTTGATTCGGGAGGGACGCGCGGCGAAAGGCGATGTGCTGGGAGTGGCCCAGGTCGCGGCGATTATGGCGGCGAAACGGACCCACGAGATTATCCCCATGTGTCATCCCTTGTTGCTTACCGCGATCAATTGCGCTTTTGATTTCGGCGATGATGGCCGCACGATTGAAATCACGACCAGGGTGGAAACCAAGGGCCAGACAGGCGTGGAGATGGAAGCACTGACCGCCGTGAGTGCCGCTGCCCTGACGATCTACGATATGGTCAAAGCCGTTGATCGCGGAATGACAATTGAGGATGTGCGGTTGTTGGAGAAACGCGGCGGTAAGAGCGGCACCTACCAGCGAGCAGTCACGCCACCCTAGCACTGATCGGCTTTCGCCTGATCAGTGGTGCCGTTTCTGAATAAATAATGAGGTGCTTGATGACCGAGCTAACGCCGGAACTGTTGGCTGATTGGCTCATTCCTGGTGAGCCACAATTTTCACCGAATGGGCAACTGCTGGCTTTTACTGTCACTGCCCAGGGACGGCGCGAAGAACATCCCCAAAGCGCGATCTGGCTGGCAACTGTTGATCAACGTCGTCAGCCGTATCAGTTGACAGCGGGAAAGGCCAATGATACGTCGCCGCGCTGGTCACCTGATGGTCAGACGCTGTACTTTCTCTCGGATCGGGTGCAGCGTGGCGAAGCGCAGCTCTATCAGCTAGCCATTGCCGGTGGTGAAGCGATTGCATTGACCAGTTGGGGCGGGGGTATTGCCGCCTTTGCCCCACTTGCTGACGGCCAGACTATCGCTCTCCTCGCCTGTGATTCCCCCACCTCTGACGATGACCGTCGGAAGAATGAGCGCGACGATGCCCAGGTTTGGGGCGAGCGTTGGCGGTTGCAACGGCTTCGGCTGCTCGACTTGCAGACAACCACGGTGCGGACCGTTGAAGCCCTTGGTGAACGCCATATTCAGACTATTGCGCCAGCGCCAAACGGTCAACAACTTGCCCTGCTCAGTTGGCCGAACCCTGAGATTGATAATGCCGCGTTTCCCACGCCATTGCTGCTCGTCGATCTGCCTGATGGCACAGTACGTGAACTGTGTACCTTGCCCCTCTCCACCAATCACCTGGCCTGGACCGCCGACGGGTCGCAACTGGCCTATATTGCTCAGGCGGTCGCTGGTGGGGTATCAGGCAATGGCCTTTTTGTCGTCACCGTGGCCGATGGGGCGCGACGGCAGGTAGTAGCCGATCTGCCAGCCTGCCCGCTGAACCTGACGCAGCATGGCACCAGCGATATTCTGGTTACCGTAGCGGAAGGGCTGGATACTACGCTCCAACGCCTTGATCCGCAGGCTGGCACGCTGACCGAGCTGTGCAGGATGCCAGGAGAACTCGGCGCGCCCACAGTTAGCACTGATGGGCAACTGATCGCAGGGGTGCGTAGTCTGCCCGATAGCCCTCCTGATCTCTGGGCGGGGCCGGTGTCTGGGCCGCTGGTGCGGCTGACTGACCTCCAGCCTGCGTTACGCGAGATGGCCTGGGGCGAGCAGGAACGGCTTGCTTGGCAAGGCAATGACGGCCTTGCCCTCGATGGGCTATTGATTTTGCCACCTGGGAAAACGCGGGCAGATGGCCCATTCCCCACGGTTGTGCTGGTGCATGGTGGGCCATATAGTCGGTTTGCCGATGATTTCCAGCTAAGTAGCGGGCGCCCTTCTGGGCAGTGGCTGGCGGCTGGGGGATATGCCGTCTTCCTGCCCAATGCCCGTGGCGGTGTCGGGCATGGCAACGACTTTGCCCTGTCAGTGGCTGGTCGGGTGGGGCTGGAAGATTGGGAAGATATTCTGGCGGGCCTCGATCTGCTGATTGAAGCGGGCGTTGCCGACCCTGAACGCCTGGGCATCGGTGGTTGGAGTCAGGGTGGTTTTATGACTGCCTGGGCCGTGGGCCAGACCGAGCGGTTCCGCTGTGGCGTAATGGGCGCTGGTGTCAGTGATTGGGGGATGATGGTGGCCCAGAGCGATCTGCCCACATTTGAAGCCGGCCTTGGCGGCAGTACTGGCTGGGAAGGGATTGGCCCGCATCAGCACGACAGGGTTAGCCCAATCTCCTTTGTGCATCGGGTCAAGACGCCAGTGCTGATCTTGCATGGCGAGCGCGACGAGCGGGTGCCTGTCAGTCAGGCGCAATTCTTCGCCAGGGGGTTACGCCACTATGGTGTGCCGAACGACTTAGTGATTTACCCACGTGAGCCGCATGGGCTGAAGGAACGCGCCCACCAGATCGATGCCTCTCGCCGCTTACGCGCCTGGTTTGATCGCTGGTTACTCGATAGGTAAGGGCTAGGCCCCAAAGGAGTTGAGGGCGTACAATGAGCCAAGCGGTGATTGTGCCGTTTGGATTGTAGGTTGTCACACGACGATCTGCTGAGAGGAGGAATCGTTGAGTACAGCGAAGGAACCCCAGGAACAGACCACCGCATCAGGCTTGCGTTATATCGACTATGGCGGTGGCGATGGGCCAGCAGCGAAAGCTGGCGATACTGTTTCTGTGCATTACACTGGTACCCTGGAAAATGGCCAGAAGTTCGATAGCTCACGTGACCGCAATCAGGAATTTCAGTTCCCGCTTGGCGCTGGTCGCGTGATTAAAGGCTGGGATGAAGGCGTCGCTGGAATGAAAGTGGGCGACAAACGCCGCCTGATTATTCCCAGCGATCTTGGCTATGGGAGCCGGGGGGCTGGTGGGGTTATTCCACCAAACGCGACCCTGATCTTTGAGGTTGAACTGCTGGGGATCAAATAACGTCCCTTGGCGCTGCTTGCCCCGCGCTGCCTGCAAAATGGTGTAGCGCGGGGCTTGCGTTTGCGCCATACCACTGCTACAATGTTGTTATTGTCGTGTGGTTGTTCGCCGCATTCGGGAACAAATATTGTTCCGGCGGCGTTTTTTCATGTAGCACGCGTGACTGAGCGAAAGCGTCAGGGTGTCACGCACTACAGCACACTACGACTATTCACTGATCTGTGCCACACCTGACAGGCACGGTGGAAGGATTTTCTGCGGTTGACCTCGTTCTCAAACTTTCCTTTATCCTCGACCACGCAGGCGGCGCTCGTGGCAATGGGGATCGATACTCCTACGCCGATTCAAGCATTATCACTCCCACTACTTCTCGCCGGACGTGATCTGATTGGTCAGGCCCGTACAGGCTCTGGCAAAACGCTGGCCTTTGGCCTACCGCTGATCGAGCGGGTTGATCCGCGTGTGCGGGCGGTGCAGGCTGTGGTGTTGACCCCTACCCGCGAACTTGCTACCCAGGTTGGCGAGGTGTTGACCAAACTGGGCGAAGGGCGTGGCCTACGCACATTGCTGATTTACGGCGGGCGGTCGTTTGGCCCACAAGAGGCGGCAGTACGTGCTGGCGCACAAATTGTGGTTGGTGCCCCTGGGCGCGTCCTTGACCTGATTCGGCGTGGCACGCTGCACCTAGATCGTGTGCAATATTTCGTGCTTGATGAAGCCGACGAAATGCTTGATCGCGGGTTCGCCCCAGATGTCGAGCGGATTCTGGCTGCGGTGCCGCGTACCCGCCAGACGGCCCTCTTTTCGGCGACGGTTCCCGCCTGGGTGCTAGAGACAGCGCGACGGCACTTGAACAATCCCGAAACAGTGCAGGTTGATACTCGTCCTGAAGATCGCCCGAAGATCGATCACCTGGTCTATGATGTGCCAGAAGGGACGAAGCTGGATGTCCTGAAGCGATTGCTGGATGCGCGGGGCGATGGGGCAACGATTGTCTTTGGGCGCACGAAGCATGGCGTCAAAAAACTTGGGCGGCAGTTAGAGGGCCTGGGCTATCCAGTGTCTGCGCTACAGGGTAATCTGAGCCAGAATGCCCGCGACCGCGTGATGGCCGATTTCCGTACAGGGGTGACGAAGATTCTTTTGGCGACCAATGTTGCCGCACGCGGCATTGACGTTGATACGGTCGAGCAGGTGATCAACTTTGATCTGCCCGAATCGGCTGAACTGCTGACGCATCGCGTCGGGCGCACCGGGCGGATGGGTCGGGAAGGGCGCGCAATAACCCTGCTTGGTCCCGAAGATGGCCCAAAGTGGCGCCAACTGGAACGGGCTTCCGGGCGCACCTTGCCACGCCTGCGCTGGCGTGATGAATATGCCTTTACTCCACCAGCGATCACTGCTCCTGCAGTGGCAACCGCCTCGGTGTCGTCCAGTCGCCCGCCACACACTGCCGGGAACGCGGGTGGGCGTGTCGGGGGGCGGAATAGTTTGCCACCGTATAGCGTTACAATAACGAGCCAACGGCAAGGTAGGTCCGAACGTTCATTCGCGCCACCAGCGCGCGAGCGGGTCACGACGACAGTGACTGCGCCGGAACGAATTGTGCATACCATTACTTGTGCTAGCTGTGGTTGCGAGGCGACTGTGCCGTTCGTGCCACGTAGTGATAAGCCAGTCTTTTGCCGCGACTGTTTTCGTAAGGAGACCCCGGTTTCCGGGCGGCAAACGGCGCACGTTGGATCAAATCGCCGCGATGGTAGGCAACGGATGCCTGCGGAATCCCGGCGTGAGATGCGCAATCAGCGTATCGCCAAGTAGCGACAGGAGGAAGCATGGCCCCAAACCGCCGACCAAATTACCAGCAGAAGAAGAACAACGCTCGTCCGGCTGCGCCAGGGACACCAGGGGCCGCCGCAACCGCCGCGCCAGTGCGGAAGGCAAAGAGCGACGCTATTACTGTTGATGGCACTGTTGTCGATGCGCTGCCGAATGCGATGTTCACGGTAGAGCTTGAGAGTGGACACAAGGTACTGAGCACCTTGTGTGGCAAGATGCGCACGCGGTATATCCGGGTGGCGCAAGGCGACAAAGTTACGGTTGAACTCTCGCCGTACGATCTGACTCGCGGGCGGATTACCTTCCGCTACCGCTAGTGACGAAGGGCGACAGGTTCCGCCCAACCTTTATTGTTCCTTTCGAGTGCCGATGCACTCGTAGGATAGGCCGGAAGTGATCTTGCTAGTCGAACGTATTCAAGTGGTTCTCGGAGCGGTCTCCCTGCCCTCCTTCTCCGCTCATCTCGTTCACCGACTAGGGAATGGTCACCCCGAAACTGTCTCACTGTTTCCTATATGTATCCCGAAAGGTGCCGAATGAGTTACCAGGACAAGACGATCAATTGCCGCGACTGCGGCCAGGACTTTGTGTTCACCGCTGGTGAGCAAGAGTATTATGCGGAGAAGGGGTTCACCAACGAGCCACGGCGTTGCCCCGACTGTCGCCGCGCGCGCAAAGCGCAACAGGGTGGCGGCAGCTACGCTGGTGGTGGCTATGGTGGCGGCAGCTACGAGCGCGCACCACGCCAGATGTTTGACACCGTTTGCAGCCAGTGTGGCAAGGAGACGCAGGTCCCCTTCCAGCCACGCGGCGACAAGCCAGTGTACTGCTCCGACTGCTTTGCAGAGCGACGGCAGGCCAGCGGCTATGGCAGCGGTGGTAGCTACGGCAGCCGCGACCGCTACTAACCCGACACACGCTCGGTAATTCCTGGTAGTGAGGGAGCACGAAACCAGGAAGAACAGCGTAACTGTGAACGAAAGAAGGCGCACACCATTATGGTGTGCGCCTTCTTTTATCCTTCCTCTCCCGAATACTGATCTTCGTCAGGATCAAGATCCAGCCCGATTATTTCCATCAGGCGCAGCGCGTTGGTTGAGGTCGCCAGCCCCGGTCTTGCTCGATAGTCGAACGTCATGGTGGGACCCGCTGGCCCGCTGTGAAACTCTTCACTGAAATGAATTGGGCGGGCAGTGGCGGCGAGGACTGGTGTTTCAGCCAACTGCAGGTCGTGGGTCGAGACTGCGCCAATTGCCCCCTGCTGCACGAGATGCGCGATGATGCGGCGGGCCGCGATTTGCCGCTCATGCGTGTTCGTTCCCTGCAAAATCTCATCCAGCAGATATAACGGCAGTGACGCTGCCTGCTGCGCCGCGCGTGCGCCATCAACAACGGCTTTCAGGCGGCGGAGTTCGGCCATGTAGTAGGAGACTCCCTGGGCCAGCGAGTCATTGATCCGCATACTGGTCCATAACCTGACGGGCGGCAGCTGTAGGGACTCTGCACAGACAGGCCCACCAGCCCCAGCCAGTACTGCATTAGTGCCAATCGCTCGTAATAACGTACTTTTCCCCGACATATTCGAGCCAGTGACCAGCAAGAATGAGCCAGGCGGCCCCACCGTAACATCGTTTGCCACGCGCTCGGTATCTGCCAGCAACGGATGCCCCAGCGCGGTTGCGGCAAAGGCCTTCGTTATTTCGGCAACCTGGGGGAAGGCCCACGCTGGCTGCGCGTGGGCCAGACTGCCCAGCGCAGCCAGCGCTTCAATTTCTCCCAAGATGACGAGCCACTGGCGAGCGTGTGGGCCAGCCTGTTGTTGCCAGCCTTCCAGCGCGTGGAGGACGTGGAAGTTCCAGAGAAAGAGCGGCTGCAAAAACGCATTGGCTAAGGCGCTCGGCGGAATAATCAGCCGACAGAGGCGTTCGAGACGTTGCATCTGCCGATACGCCGAGAGGCCAGTAGCCCGTAGGTCGTTGAGCAGGCGCGCCAGCAGTGGACTGGTGAACGGGCGATGATCAAGGACGGCGAAGGAACTGGCATAGTGCTGAAAACCGCCCTCTTGTTCCGTCAGGGTGCCAAGAAGCCGACTCAGTTGCCCATTAAAGGCGATCGTCAGCCCCAGGTTGATCAGGAAAAAGATGAACCAGAACGGTATTGGCACGATGCCCGTGAGCCAGAGGATCAGGAGCAGCCAGAAAAGCAGTGGCGAGAGCCGCGCAGCCAGGATCAGGAAAGGGCGTTTGCGTAGCCACGGCGCACCTTCGGCCCAGCGCAAAAACGGCTCAGGATCGCGGGTGGCACCAGCGGTCAGGCGGCCAGCCATCTGTAATTCGTCGCGCAGGTCGATCTGGGCAGCCAGTTCGGCAACCGCCTGCTGGCGTTCCTGGATGGCCGTGGGCTTGGCAAAGTCCAGCAGCCACGCCCGCAGCGTCGCCTCGCCACGCGGTGTGCCGCCAGGGTAGAGCAGGTGAAAGAGGGAAGCAGGGCCGAACAGGTCGAGGTCGTCAGCGTAGGGGTGCGTGGCCTGAGCGCGATAGGTGCTACGGAGGGGTAAGTGCTGCCAATCTCGTGTCAGTCGCCAAGCGGCCTCCTGATTAATGGCCCGCCGTTCTTCAGCCTGCTTGCGGAGATTACCGAGGCGGACATGGTATTGCACCAAGATCAGGAAGGCGATCAGTAGGAGCCCACCAACGATTGCCAGCGGCCAACTGCCCAGCCGCATGGCGAAGATGATACAAACAACTGCGGCGACAAATGCCAGCAAGCGGAGATTTGCGATCCGATTCCAACGTTTGGTGAGGCGATCGCGGTCGTTGGCGAACTGTTCCTGGCGTGCTGCGTAGATCTGGGCAGGGTCGCGGTGGTGTGCTGACTGCGCTGGTGGTGCGCTCGTGGATTCAACGATACTCATCAATACTCCGTTATGCATGGTCGGTGGCGGGTCACTGCGCGATTCCTCTGCCATAATAAGGGCTAATTGTCCTGGCTGCGCCAGGGCCATGACATGGAGGGCGCAATGAACAAACCGATTCTGCCACCGATTGTACGGGATCTGGCAAGTGCCCAGCGCCAGCAACGACTATTCTGGCAAGTGGCACTGGCCCAAGGCCCTGCGATTGAGGCGGTTGTCTTCGACGCCTATGGTACGCTTTTCTCCGTTGCCGCGCTGGAAGCGCATTGTCAGGATATTGTCCCTGATCCCACCGCATTTGTGGCGTTTTGGCGGGCTAAGCAGCTCGAAGGTTCCTGGCAACGTGCTTTGAGCGGGTATTATGCGGACTTTGCCCAGGTAACTCACGAGGCCCTGCTGACCACGCTGGCCCAGTTTCGCGTGCAACCGAAGCCCGCCACAGTGCGCGCGCTGGTTGCCTGCTGGTCGAAACTGACCGCGTTCCCTGATGCCGCCACTACGCTGGAACGCCTGCACGATCTGCCGCTGGCAATTCTTTCTAATGCTACCCCAGCAATGCTACAGGCAGTAGTAGCAACCAACGATTTCCCCCGAACGTTTCAGGCGATCCTGAGCGTGGATGCTGTGCAGACCTATAAGCCAGACCCACGGGTCTATGCCCTTGCTCCTGCTGCGCTGGACTTGCCTGCCGAACGGATTCTCTTTGTCTCAGCCAATAGCTGGGATGCGCTTGGTGCAAAGGCGTTCGGGCTGCGTGTGGCCTGGTGTAACCGTGAGCAGCAGCCTATCGACCATTATGGCCCAGCCCCAGATCTGGTAGTACACGCGCTGACCGATATTGCGGCGGCGTTGCAGCGGTAATACCTTACCCAGCATTAGCGAATCAAGAAGCCTGGAGCGGTGACGAGGGCGCATGGGAGTCGAACCCACCACCGCCGGATTACGACGGCCACCGGTTTTGAAGACCGGGGGACCCACCGGGACCCCTCCGCCCCCATAACGTCAGGTCGCAAGTATAGCGAAGGATGCCGCCGCTCTGCCACGCTCGATCAGGCTCTGGGCGATTGGAAAAATGTGCATAAAAAGTCAATACGTCATAATATGCTACGTCGAAAGTTGGCAAGGCCAGCTAGGGATTTGGCTGTAACCAGCGGTGTGCAAGCGGCGTTTGCTACAATGATACTTTGCGACAAGGATTGATTGGGCAGGGTTTGCCTATGAGAAAAGAGTGAGGCGAATGCGTGTTCTTGTAAGCGGTGGTGCGGGATTTATCGGTTCGCATCTGGTTGATGCGCTGGTGCAAGCAGGGCACGATGTCGTCATTATCGACAATCTGGTGACTGGTGAGCGATCGAACCTCAATCCGCAGGCCCGCTTTTATGAAGCAGATATTCGCGATGCAGACGCTGTAGCGAAACTCTTTGCGGCTGAACGCCCCGAAATTCTCTTGCATCAGGCGGCGCAATTGGATGTGCGTCGTTCGGTAGCCGACCCTGCCTACGACGCCGATGTGAATATCCTGGGCACGCTGCAATTGCTGCAAAATGGGATCAAACATGGGTTGCAGAAAGTGATCTTCGCGTCGAGTGGTGGGGCGATTTATGGCGATACTGAGGTCATCCCGACACCAGAGACATTGCTGACTGCCCCCATCTCGCCCTATGGTATCTCTAAACTTAGCATTGAACATTACCTGCATTATTTTCAGGTCATTCATGGGTTGCCCTATTGCGCCATGCGCTATGCCAATGTGTATGGCCCGCGGCAGAATCCACATGGCGAGGCCGGCGTAATCTCCATCTTCACGGAACGGTTACTGCGCCAGGAACCTACGGTGATTTATGGCGATGGCGAGAATACTCGTGACTATGTCTATGTTGCTGATGTTGTTGCGGCGAATCTCGCTGCTCTTGCCAGCGACCGGATCGGTGCGTACAACGTGGGTACTGGCGTGGAAACGACGGTGAATGCGATATTTGAGCGGATCAATACGTTGACTGAGGCCGGAGCCACCGCCAATCACGGCGAAGCGAAGTCTGGTGAGCAACGCCGAAGCTGCCTCAGTTGGGAACATATTCAGCGCGAACTTGGCTGGTCGCCACAGGTGCAATTAGATGAGGGGTTAGCGCGAACGGTTGAGTTCTTCGTCGATAAGGTCGGCAAAGCCTCCGCCAAGGCGTGAAGGAAAGAGGCGGAGGAATTGCCAATAAGGCCAGCCGAACGCTGAAGCGTAATACCCTGTTTGGTCTTGCTCAGCTCTTTGCCAGCGGGGTTATTGCTGCGCCAACATTGCTTGCACGATCCTTGCGTATGAGGAGAATGACAGGTACTGTGTCTTCGTGCTTGCACAGTAGCATGGTGTTGCTTATCTGCTACGTTGGGTAGCTGGTGTTGATACTGGTTTAGGTAGGGGTTGATGGGACGCGGGTTTTCGCCGCTCAAAGTAATGCTTGGGCTCCTGGCTATTGGGGTGCTTGGTGTTCTCGGGTTTTTGATTGTGCAGGGTGTCAAGCCCACAATTAAGAACGCCCAACCAGCTAATGGTAGTAAAGCAGCAAAGGGCAGTGTGACGATTAGCGCAGAGGTGCGCGGAGAAGCCAACCTCCTTTCGGTGCGCATGCGCCTGGATAGCAAAACAATCGAACCAGTCATCAAGGCGAATAGTGAGCGATTTTGGGAAGTGGCGTATCAGGCACCGTTGACCAAAGGGCAACATGATGTAGAAATTATTGCGATCGATGTGCGGGGTCGAGAACAACCCTATCGCTGGCGATTCACCGCCACTGGCCCATCGGAACCCCCGAAATTCGCCAATCCCCTCCCGCGCAATGGTTCGCAGGTTGCTGCTGGAGATCTCCTGATTTCACTCGCCGCTTTTAGCGACGCAACCGAGTTGACGACCTTTAATCTCAAAGTCAACGATAGCAAGCTCAATACTCCCGAAATTAAACCAGGGGTGAATGAACGGACCATCGCAAAGACACGCCGTAGCTTCTCCCCCGGTATCTATAAGGTCGAGGCCGAGGCTGTTGATAGTGATGGCGAACGCGCGATCTATCAATGGTCGTTTACGGTGCTGGCGGCGGGGCAGGGGAGCCCAGACACCCTCTTTTTCAAGGAAACCGAACTGTACGTTTTTGCGCCGTTTGCCGACTACTGGACGAAGAATGGCGGTCTCGCAATTTTTGGCCTGCCAATCACCCCTGATTTTGAGCGCGACGGGCGCACAGTGCAGTGGTTTGAGCGGGCGCGCTTCGAACGCAATCCGCAACTACCAGTCGGGCAACAGGTGCAACAAGGGTTGCTTGGGAGTGAATTACGCAAACCAGATCCACCGCTGGCGGCTCCCCCTAGCGGCGACCGTATCTTTTTCGCCGAATCTGGGCACAGTATTGGTGGAGTCTTCCGCACCTACTGGCAGGCTCACGGCGGGCTGGCGGTCTTTGGGCTGCCGTTGACGGAGGAGATCACCGAGAACGGGCGCACAGTGCAGTGGTTTGAGCGGGCGCGCTTTGAGCTTGATCCCAAGGGTCAAGGGACGGTGAATGATGTGCAACTTGGGCAACTCGGGCGGACACGCTGGGAGCAATCGAATCGCTGATTTTCCCGGAAGATCACCAGTGCCCTGGCCCGTGATACACCTGGACCCGTGGTATCCTTTGCCCATGCATACTGGTGGTGAGTGCAATTGGGCTGCCTGCGCTCCCTCTGCTACGATCGTATGGAGGATTCATTCGTGAGGAAAGTTGGCTTTGTCGTGCTCCTGGGGTTGGGGGTTTTGCTCAGTGCTTGTAGCTCATCAGCATCACCGACAGCGGTGAATACTGCGCCAACAGCAGCAGCGACAACGGCAGCGAGCGTGCCACCCACTGGCATTGCTTCGACAGCACCTTCGCCAACGCGCAGTGGTTCGGCCCCCCTACCCACCGCTATCAGCACCCGTGCCGTCGGTAGCCCAACCGTGCGGACTGCTTCGCCCACCGTGTCTGGTACACCGTTACCCACATTAGGAGCGGGGCAGGTCTATCGTGATCCGCAGGCGCGCTTCTCGTTCACGCTGCCGAGTAATTGGACGCAGGTGCAGGCTGCCGGGGCAGAGGTTGCCTATCAATCGCCAGCGCCAGCGGGCACGATCCCTGCTACTGTCAATATCGTCCTCGAAAAATTGCCTTCTGCTACGGTCACGCTGGATGAATATGATCAGGCGGGCGAGGCGAACTTGAAGCAGCAATTTCCTGATTATAAGGCGGTATCGTTGACGAAGGTGACGATTGATGGGAAGCCAGCCTATAAGCGGGTCTATACTGCAACGATTGCTGGTCGGGTATTACAGCTACAGCAGGTCTATTTGATTGAGCGTGATACTGCTTATGTGATCTCTTGCGGCGCACCACAAGAGGCCTTTGCGGCGAACGCCACCGTATTTGACCAGATCTCTGGCACCTTCAAGATTGGGCAGTAAGAGGCTGTGGCACTGGGTGGATGATCACGAAGAGATGGAGGATCTGATGGCAGAATCACGCTGGTATAACCTCGATACGATTCCGTCAGTTGCGCTGCGCGATCGCGTTTCAGCCCAGTTCGTTACAGGTACCAACATCATGCTGTCGTTTGTGCATCTTGAACCAGGTGGCGTTGTCGAACTGCACCAACACCCCCATGAGCAGTGCGGTTATATGATCTCTGGCTCGATGAACCTGACGATTGGCGAGGAAACACGCGAGATTCGCCCTGGTGATGCGTATACGATCCCTGGCGGTGTGCCACACGCGGCGACAGGTGGGCCAGAAGGTGGACTGGCGCTCGACATTTTCTCGCCAGTGCGCGAGGACTACGTTGCGTTAGCTGAGCAAGCCGCTAAACAATAACTGATCGCGTATTAACCAGCAGAGCAGATCGCCATGGTGATCCGCTCTGCTGATTCTATTGGGTTTGGAGCGTTCTGCCGTCGATTAGACTTCCATCTTCGCAGTGCGCTCACCTTTTTTGTAGGAATCTGCTGCCGCTTTGACTGTGCCAAGGGCCAGCGTAGCGCAGCGTGGGCGGCTCATCACCACCTCACGGCCAAGTTCATCAATAATTGCGTCATAGTTCAAGGCCAGGACTTCATCGAGGGATTTGTCAAGCACCATCTCGGTGACGAGCGATGCAGCGGCCTGACTGATCGTACAGCCCTGGCCCTCAAAGCTGATCTCTGCGATCTTCTCCTCGTCGTTGACTTTGAGGTAGATCGTCACAATATCGCCGCAGCCAGGGTTTCCGCCGTCAGAGACAACATCAGGGTCAGCGAGTTTGCCATGGTGGTGGGGATTTTCATAATGTTCAAGGATAAAGTCGATTTGTGATTGCCGGTCCATCTGGCCTCCTTGCCTGCTACCGGGCGTTGGTTTGCTTCATCGTATGTTCGGCCTGCAAGTCAGCCCTGACTTGCAGCGCGTCTTGCCCAAGGTCGGGCTTAGTTCCCCAGCCCTTGCTCAATTGGCGCCCGCACCAGCGAACCCCACTCCGTCCATGAGCCATCATAATTGCGGACATCGGGATAGCCCAGCAGTTGGGTGAGGACAAACCAGGTATGGGCGCTACGCTCACCGATACGGCAGTAGGCAATAATTGGTTGATCGGGCGTGATCCCTTTGCCGCCGTAGATCTCGCGCAGTTCAGCCGCATCCTTGAAGGTGCCATCCTCATTTGCCGCAGTACCCCAGGGGATATTCTTGGCAGTTGGAATATGGCCAGCCCGCTGCGCCCCTTCCTGCGGATAGTTCGCCATGTGCAGCACTTTGCCCGTATATTCATCTGGCGAGCGCACGTCGATCAGCGGCTTTGCTGCCTGCATCTGGGCCAACACCTGATCGCGGAAGGCGCGGAGGGAGTAATCAGCTTCCTTGGCGTGATAGGTCGTTGTAGGGTAGGTTGGCTTTTCTCTGGTATATGGGCGGTTTTCTGCTTCCCACTTGGTGCGGCCACCGTTCATCAGGCGGCAATCCTGATGCCCATACATCTTGAATAACCAGTAGGTATAGGCGGCATACCAGTTATTACGGTCACCATAAAAGACGACGGTGGTATCGTTACTGATCCCGCGTGACGCCATCAGTTGCTCAAACTCTTCTTTGGTGACAAAGTCGCGAATTACCTGACTCTGCTGATCGATATGCCAATCGAGGTTGACTGCGCCAGGAATATGGCCCACTTCGTACAGCAATACATCTTCATCAGATTCAATCAGTCTGACATTGGGGTCATTGAGGTGTGCGGCGACCCATTCGGTTGAGACCAGAACATCAGGGTTTGCATACTCATTATCGGGCGGTGCTACTTGCTTCTGCACCATCATCTACTCCTTATGTGCTTGCGCTTCATCAATAGCCGATGCGCAGAGTTTAAGTGATTGTACTCGATCACTAACTGGCTATTAATCCTAACGCTGTTTGGTGAGGCGTAATTCCTGCGCTGATGGGAATTATGGTTCCAGCGCAGGCAAGCGGGCGGGGCGGTGAACATCTCACCGCCCCGCTTACCATCTTCCTGTTTGGAGCGACCTTAGCAGACCCATTCGCCCCGCCGACCGACTGACCACATCCAGCCAGCGGCGTTGGCATTGGCCCAAGGATCAAAGATGGAGTAACTGGCATAGGGCGTTGTCCGCCAAGTGCCAGGGAGAAACTGGAATAATCCTGAAGCGTTGGAACGCGGGTTGACCGCATTGGGGTTGAGGTTTGATTCGCAGCGGGCGACCGCAATCATTGCGGCGGGCGATTGTCCATAACGATTGGCTGCCGCAGTGATGATCTCGATAATTGTGCCCCCACCATTGGTTGGGGCTGCTGCGGGTTCAGGTGTTGGCGTTGGTGCTGGCGCCGCAGCGGCAGCAGGCGTTTCCCCAGCGTTCAGGAACGCTGCCGCGACCCAGCCCTGACCGTAACCGCGCGAGGTAACCTCGAGCCAGCTATGGCCATCAGCAGCCTGCGGGTCGCCAACAATCTGCACGGTCGTGCCGTAGGGGAGTTGCGCAATGATGTTGTAGCTGGTGCCAGGACCACTACGCAGATTGAGTAGATTCGTGACTACGGTTGCACTGCCACGCACGCCACCAGCAGTATTGGTGGATGAGGCGGCCCCACCAGCTTGCCCGCCAATCGCGATATATTCCGCGTAGGCCCAACCATCCAGGTTGTTGTAGGTCACGGGATACCACCCTTCAGCAGCATCACCAGTGATCTGCACTGCACTGCCAGCAGGCATGATCGCGAGTACACGGTAGCTAAGACCAGGGCCAGAGCGCAGATTCAGTTCTTCACTCACGGTTGCTGAAGTTGCGGCAAGTGTGGGTAGGGGTTGCATGAAGGAGACAATGAGGAGGGCGACTAATCCTGCGAGGCGTAATCCTCGAAAAGGTACTCGATATAACTGGCGGAACACTACCTATCCCCCTGCGAGGCGGCAGTAGTACGGTTCTGATTTGCGTGCAACATCAGGGTGGGCGCAGATCGCTGCCGCCTGATCCACGTCATTCAGTTCCAGTACGGTCCACACTCGCATCGTTTGAATGGATCGCGCCGTTGCAGCCCCTCTCGTAGTGTGCTGGCTGGTACACACTACACTGCACGCTGATCCGACAGTTGCGCTGCCAGTGATTCCACTTCCTTCGCCACGATAAGAGCAGGAGCGACGAGGGAAGCGCATGGCATATTCACAATCACAGCGCATACTTTACATACTCCAGTATGTAAAGTATGCCGTAGCCTACCAGAACAACGAGGCAATGTCAAACTTTGTGCATCTGTGTCAATAAAAGTGCCATTTCGTAGTGGACAATAAGTCAAAATTGCTGGCACCAAATGGGGCATTGACCCTGCGCCTGGCGTGGCTGGATGATTGTTGCACGCCTTCGCCCTATGCTAGACTCCATTACCAGCAAACCCGACCCTGCGCGTGATGCTGATAGAAGTTTTGAGCCATTAAACTTCTTTTTTCGGGGGCTGCTGACCGGGCTTATGGGCGCTGGAATGCGGCCACCCACCTGCTTTGCAGGTTCAAAACCGAGCAGCACACGGCAGGGTGGGGGATGCTTTTCGCTTATATTTCTGGCGGGCTAGCTGGCCCTGCGTCGTTGATCGACCCCAAGGGTCGTAGCGCAGCGTGATTGCTGCGCCCCCTTGCCGTCATTGGTACGGACGTATGCTGCATCTTTTGCATGGTACAGATACCTTTCGGTCGCGCGCCCGCCGCGATACGTTACGGGCTACCCTCGACCCCGATCAGTTCAATGGCGTTTCCCTTGATGCCCAGGATACTACGCTTGAAAGCTTGCGGGCGGCGTGCGATACATTGCCCTTTTTGGGGGGCGGACGACTGGTCGATGTGCGTGGTTTGTTGACGCGCTGGCGCGAACGCAAAGGGGCTGAGCGCAGCGGCGAGATCGAGAAGACGAAAGGCACAAGCGAGCCGATCGAAGCACTTGCCAGCTATCTTCCGCAGATGCCTGCGACAACCACTCTGGTTTTCTGGGAACCTGGCCTCTATGAACCGCCTGCGCCATTGCGAAAAGTATTCCAGGAGCTTGGCGCACAGGCTGCGGTTGAGCGGTTTGATCCGCCATTTGGTCGCGAATTACGCGCCTGGACCATTGCCCGAGCCGATAGCCTGGGCGCGGCCCTGCGCCCAGATGCTGCCGATGCCTTGCTTGATGCACTCTGCCCCGCTGGTTGGCAGGAGATGCCGCGCAATCGGGATGCGATCCTGCCCGATCTCCAGCGGATTGAAAGCGAGCTACAGAAGCTGGCGACTGCCGCGCTGAGCCGAGAGCCTGCAACGATTACGGTGCGCTACGTTGAGGCGCTCACGGTTGGCGAGGCGATGACGAATATCTTTCAACTGGTCGATGCCGCCGCCGCTGGGGATTCCCGGCGGGCGTTGCACCTGCTGCGCCAGGGGCTGGCTGATGGACTGGTGCCAGAGGTGATTCTTTCGTTGCTCGCTTCGCGGTTCAGCCAAATTGCGCGAGTGCGCGCTGTTGGTGGCCGGAATGCCGAAGCTGCGGCCAGTAAGCTGGGGATTACGCCGTATCAGGCGCGCGGGGCCGCCCGCCAACTGCAGCAACTTGGTGAGGAGCGCGTTGATCAGTGTTTGCAGATTGTGCTGGACGCTGATGTGGCGATCAAGACTGGCCGTGCATCGCGCAGTGACGATGCGCTCTATTGGGCTGTTTTGGAATTGTGCCGCCTTGGTGAGCACTCTCCATTGACCCCAGAAGCACCGCACTAACCGCGTACGTACTCTGCTATACTGGACACCATACCTGAACTAATGGCGCGAGAGGATAGGTCGGGCCAACGATGGATATGACAGTAATCAACCCGATCGGTTTGCTCTCGTGCCTTTTAGGGTTGGGCGTGGGGATCTGGCTGCTGCGTTGGTCGCGCCGTGAACTAGCGGTTCTTTCGACGGAACGGCAGCGTGTTTTTAAACGGCGGTTGGGGCTTTGGGGCAGACGTTTGCACGCGAGTGCCTTGCTGGTTGGGGCGATCGCGATCCTCTACTTCAGCGCGATTGGCCTGATTGCTATTCTGACGCGGCGTTGGTGATGGTCGCTTGAAAAAGTCTCTATTGGAGGAGCAATGACGCAATCTGAACCATTGCTTGGCGCACATATGTCGATCGCTGGCGGGCTGGACAAAGCGATTGAGCGTGGCGAAAGTGTAGGGTCAACTGCCCTGCAAATCTTCACCAAAAGTGCGAATCAGTGGCGGGCGAAGCCACTGCAAGATGAAGATATTGCGCGGTTCAAGGCGCGACTCGCTGCTTCCGCGATCGGCCCTGATGCGGTGGTCGTACATGATTCATACTTGATTAATCTTGGCACACCCGATGATGCAAAATGGGAACAGTCGATTGCGGCCTTTACGGAAGAGTTGCGCCGCTGTGATCTGCTGGCGATTCCCTACCTTGTCACCCACCCTGGCGCGCACACTGGCTCTGGCGAAGAAGCGGGGCTGCAGCGAGTCGCGGCGGGGATGGTTCGTGCGCTGGATGCAACAGAGCGGGCGATGGTCTTGCTGGAAACAACTGCGGGGCAGGGCACCTACCTGGGCGGGCGGTTTGAACACTTAGCCCAGATCCTCGAATTAACTCCAGCGCGCTACCGCAATCGAGTGGGAATCTGCCTGGATACCTGCCATGTTTTTGCAGCGGGCTACGATATCAGCACCCCTGAAGGGTACGCGACAACCTTTGCCGAGTTTGATCGCCTGATCGGACGTGAGAATCTGAAGGTGTTGCACCTCAACGATTCGAAGAAGCCCCTGGGGAGCCACGCCGACCGCCATGAGCATATTGGGCAAGGCTGTATTGGCGAAACGGGCTTTCGGCTCTTGATGAATGATCCGCTGCTGCAGGGGCTGCCACACTTGCTCGAAACGCCCAAAGGTGATGATCTGGCGGAAGATCGCGAAAATATCGCCTTCTTACGAAGTTTGGTTGGGAAAACTGCTTAACTGCCCCTGGCTCCGCGTTAGTTTTTGGTCTTCGTGGTGTACAATGGTTCTCTTATTCAGGGGGGGCCATGACTGAAAAGCTGCCAAATCGTGCGCCACGTCCGCCGCGTCGGGCCTTCTGGCAACTCACGCCAGAAAATGCTTGGCGTGCTAATCTTTACGTGGTGATGTTTGCGGTCTT
>JBDHWF010000035.1:0-29477 GCA_039810045.1 Chloroflexia bacterium | reverse complement strand
ACAAATAGCGCTTCGGGGCCCCCGCCGCAGATCAGAATCTCCCCTTGCGGTTGATAAGACAGGTCATCGAGCGTCCCAAAGCGTTCGGCAACTGCTGCCCGCAAAGGGGGAATCCCCGTGCGATCAGTATAATGTGTCGCTCCTTGCTCTAGGGCATTGATCGTTGCCTCTACAATATGCGGGGCGGCAGGCTGAGTCAGTTCATTCGCGGCAAGGTCAAGCAAGGTAGCCGGGGTAGTAGCGTTTGCCTGACCCCAGCGTGCGGTACGCTGTGCCAGAAATCGCTCGCCACTTTTGCGCTCAATCATGCTCACACTCATTGCCTGCCTCCACCTCGCTTGGTTTGCCACACCGACCGGGTTAAAACAAAAAACCCTTTCGCCCAATTACGGGACGAAAGAGTTTAACCTTCCGTGGTACCACCCGAATTCAGATCAGCCGCGCGCAGCGTGCCCGATCCCTCATTCGTGCCGATAACGGTGGCCACCGCTACCCCTACTAGTTACCCTGAATGGTGTAACGTTGGTGGGTTGGCTCACAGGGGGCGTTCAGCAGATCGCTTGACTCGAAAGGCTCTCAGCCGGTGGCCTCTCGTTGCTGTTTGTCGCGCTTCAGCGTACTGTTCCTGTATCATCGCCAAACTTCAGGCTTCAGTATAGCAGCCCTGTCAAGGCCTACACAGAAATGATACGCTAGTTTGATGATTGCTCACTATTCAGGAGAAAACCTCATGGTAGACAATACGCAGGCACAACGAATGACCCAGGCTAAAGAAGTTGCTGCCGCAGTGGATCCTGGACGAGTACTGGCGCGATTAGAAGCATTGGCGGAGATCGGCGCACAACCATCAGGTGGCATCAGTTGCCTCGCGTTTTCTGATGAAGAAGCCGCAGCCAATGCCCTATTTACCTCATGGATGGAAGGAGCAGGGTTGACGGTAGCCCGCGATGAAATTGGCAATCTTTTTGGTTCTACTGATGGCAATCAGCCAGGGATTGCCGTCGTTGCGGCAGGATCGCATCTGGACACTGTGCCCGATGGTGGAAAATACGATGGCCGACTTGGGCTGATCGCCGCCCTGGAAGCCCTCGAAGCGATCCGAGCAGTTGGCTGCTCATTGCCTGATCCGCTGGAACTCATCATCTGGCGCAGCGAAGAACCAAGTCGGTTTCCCGCTGGGCGGATCGGCAGCCAGGTGTTCAGCGGTTCGCTGACTATCGATGAGCTTTTACCACAAGGCGCAGCGTTTGGCCTGAGCGAGCGGTTACAGCAGGAAGCAGCCAGCGCTCACCCGCTGCGCGCAACTGGCCGCTCGATTGCCTCATACCTTGAACTGCATATCGAGCAAGGTAAACGCCTGGAAGATACTGGAAAGCAGATTGGCGTTGTAACTGGCATTGCTGGCAGCACACGCGTGCGGATTGAGATCGTAGGCGTAGCGGATCACTCCGGCGCAACGCCGATGGGGTTACGCCACGATGCCCTCTGTGCGGCGGCTGAGCTTGTATTGGCAACCGAGCAGGCGGGCATGAGCCGGGCCGCGCAGGAGATGGTCGCCACAGCGGTGCGACTCCATGCCCTGCCTGATGCCGTCAACGTCGTGCCTGGGCAAGTTGAACTCTGGCTCGATGTACGGGGCACCGATCAACTCGTGATTGCCGAAACGCTGGCAGAAATAGTCGCAACAGGCGAAACAATCGCCCTACAGCGTGGCGTCACGATCAAATTCTCGGAAACCGCAGGCGGAACACCTGTCCGCTTTCCCACCGAATTGGTAGCACTAGTGGATCAGGTGGCTCAGGAACTGGGGTACACTACGCTGATCATGCCGAGCGGGGCCGGACACGATGCCCAAACGGTGGCTGCGCTCGCCCCCAGCGCCATGATCTTTGTGCCAAGTGTGGCAGGAATCAGCCATTCCCCTGCTGAATACTCAACGCCTGAAGCCATTGAGCGCGGCGTCCGCACCTTCGCCGCAGCCTGGGTTTATCAAGCATTCCAGGCGGTAGATAGGCGCAGATAACGGTAATCGCCTATCTACTGTTACTCTATTTATGCTTTACTTACGTATCATATTGTAAGGGATATGTCGCAACCTCGCGCCTGGAAGCGTTGCAGGCTCACAATTTTCGGATTATACTGAAAATAGCGAAAGATCATCGGTAGTTCGTGTCGCTGCAAATACGTAAGGATATTGGAGAGCTATGAAGCTTACTCGCCGACAGCTGCTGCTCGGTGCTTCACTCAGCGCTAGCACATCGTTCCTGGTAGCGTGCAGCGGGGCACTCTCTACCCCAACCACTGCCCCAACTCAAGTGCCTTCTCCCAATACCACCACCAGCAGTACCGCCCCTAATAGCAGCGCCAGTCCCGTTGTTGCTGGCTCTCAGAAAGTAGTACGCGCTGGCTATGTTCCCGTGATGGTGTTCGCCCCGATCTTCATCGCCATTGAAAAAGGCTACTTTCGCGAACAAGGGATCGAGACAGCCGCCACGTCGTTCACTAACGGCGCTGATATTCTGGCCCAAACGGCAAGCGGCAACCTGGATGTTGGACTCAGCGGACTTGGAGCTTCAGCCCTCAATGCGTTTCAGCGCGGCCTCGATCTGCGGATTGTCTCCGCCCAACACAGCGAGCGCCCACCACTCGCAACCCCATTGATTGTGGCGAAGAAGAAGTTTGATGATGGCACCTATAAACAAGTACCAGCGCTGAAAGGCAAAAAAGTCTCGGTTAATGCCAAAGGGACAGGCACCGAATACTGGTTGTACTCTGCGTTAAAAAAGAATGGCCTGACGATGCAGGAGATTGAACTCACCTCGCTGGCCTTTGATCAGGTAGCCGCAGCCCTCAATAACGGTAGCCTCGATGGGGCCATGGTTAGTGAGCCACTGGTGACGCTGGCTGAAAACCAGGGTTTAGTCACCCGCATCGCCGACGATTTCCTGACCGATGCTCAGGGTACCATGATCTTCTATAACATGAAGTGGAGTCGCGAAAACGCCACCACTGCTGACCGCTGGCTCGCCGCCTGGCTCCGTGGCGCACGTGACCTGAATAATGGCGGATACGCCAAAGATGAAAATGCAGCGATCATCGAGAAGTACACAAAAACCCCTGCGGCGATCGTCAAAGTGGCGAAGCCACCACACCACGAACCGAATGGGATCCTCAACCTTACCGATATGCGCGATCAACAAGCATATTTCCTCAGTAGTGGTTCACTCACCTACACTGCTCCGATTGACGTCACCAGCCTGACCGATACTGGCTTCGCCGAACGCGCGGTCGCGATTATTGGGAAGGGTTGATCGATCGTGGCCGCTGCACCACCAACCAAGATTACGCTCCAACAACTCAGCCACCATTATCCAGCAGCGAGCGGCGGCGCACTTGCCGCCCTTCAGGGGCTCAATCTCACCATTCGTGATGGTGAGTTCATCTGTCTGCTCGGCCCCAGTGGTTGTGGCAAATCCACCCTGCTTCGCCTGTTGGCTGGCTTGGAAAAGCCAACGGCTGGCGCACTCACGATCAGCCATAACGATGATCAGCGCCCCGCTCAGGCAATGGTCTTCCAGGGGCCGTCACTCTTTCCCTGGCGTACTGTCCTCGACAATGTGGCGTATGGCCTGGAGATCGGCGCGGGTGGCCCACCGCTGCCTCGCCCCGAACGTGAAGAACGCGCTCGCCTACGGATCGCCCAGGTTGGTCTGGCCCGGTTTGCCGATTCGTATCCACATCAACTTTCCGAAGGGATGCGCCAACGGGCAAACCTGGCGCGGGCATTGACCGTCAATCCCGCAATCTTGCTGATGGATGAGCCATTCGGCAACCTTGATGAGCAAAATCGGTTGCTAATGCAAACGGAATTACTACAGATTTGGCAGCACAGTCAGCAATCAACCACGGTCGTCTTCGTGACGCATAGCATCGATGAGGCGATTGTCCTCGCCGATCGGATCGTCATCCTGACGCCGCGTCCCGGGCAAATTGACGCCATCCTCACGGTTGAGCTTCCCCGACCACGCGACGCCGCCGCCCTACGCGGCAATGCCCGCTATGCCGCGCTCTATGCTGAATGCTGGGATCGGCTACGCACGAGTGTGCTCGCCGCCCGTACTGCTGACACAACACCATGGCAAGGATTAGCGACAGGTGAGCAACGTCTATGAATCGCCGCTTCACTGAACGACTCCTCGCCCTGTGCTCACCGCTTGTGCTCCTGTTGGTGTGGGAGATCGCGGCCCAGGTTGGTTGGCTCAATCGGCAATTCTTCCCGCCACCATCATCGATCCTTGGCACCTTCCTGGTATTGTGGGAGCGAGGAGTCATCACCAGTGCCTTGTGGGCGACGACCCAGCGCGTGGTGGTAGGGTTTGCCTTTGGCGCGATTCCAGCGATTGCGCTTGGCCTGGTATTGGGGCTGTCCAGGCCGCTGCGCCTCGCTCTCCTGCCAGTCGCCAATATCCTCTACAGTCTGCCAAAAATCGCGATCCTACCGCTTGTCCTGCTGATCTTTGGGATTGGCGAGACCAGTAAGATTGTGGTCACTGCAATCAGTGTCTTCTTCCTCGTCTTACTCAACACTGTAGCGGGAGTACAAGGGATCGACCGCCTCTTATTTGACGTGGCCCGCGATTTTGGGGCCAACCGCTGGCAAGCCTATCGCACGGTCGCCCTGCCTGGGGCCTTACCGCTGGTGCTTGCTGGCTGCAAACTCGGTCTGGGCTTTGCCTTGATTGTGGTTGTTGGCACCGAGTTCGTGGCGGCTGGCGCCCGCGAAGGGGTTGGCGTCCTGATCTGGGAATCCTGGCAGGTGCTGAATATTGAGGCGATGTATGTCGGCCTGATCCTGACGGCCATTGTTGGCTGGGCGCTGAATCTCATTATTGACGAAATTGAAGTTGGCCTCTTGCCGTGGCGGGCAGAGCATGGCGGCGGCATTACGCGGGTGCGGGCTGAACATCGGCTGGCGGGTGTCCCAATTCGGGTCTGGTGGCGCAGCGCTCGACCATTCTCCTTTACTGCCACCATCATCCCCATTACTCTCGGGGCAGTTATCGCGCCAATGACTACCAGTTGGGCCATTCGCATCGCGCTGTTCTTCCTAACTATGGTTGGAGCGCTGTTTATCCACGCTGGCACCAATATGGTCAACGATTACTATGATCATCGGAATGGCCTCGATCACGCCGATTCAATTGGGCCAGGCAAGGCGATTCAGCAAGGGCTACTTAGCCCACGCCAGGTGCTGGTTGGTGGCCTAGTTGCCTTCTTGATTGGGGCCCTGATTGGCCTGCTGCTAGTCTGGTTACGCGGTCCAGCCATTCTGCTCCTGGGATTGATCTGCCTGCCCCTGGCCTACTTCTACACTGGCGCACCATTCAAGTTGGCCTATTATGGCCTGGGCGAAATCCTCGTGGCGATCTTCATGGGGCCAGTCATGATCCTCGGTTCGTATTATGTGCAGGCTGGCACCTTTGGCCTGACACCAGCGCTGCTCTCCCTGCCAGTCGCCTTCTTAGTGGCAGCAATCATGCACATCAATAACTTGCGCGACATCGAAACTGACCGGGAGCGTGGCAAAATCACCATTGCCAACCTGCTAGGCCCCACAGGAGCTGCCTGGGAATATTACCTGTTGATCTTTGGTGCATACGCAATCGTAGCCGTACTGGCCGCCCTGCAAATTACCGCTCCCACCATCTTGCTTAGCCTGATCACGCTCCCACTCGCCCTCTCGCTGGTGCAGCGCGTTGCCGCCACTAAAGAGCCGCTCGCGCTCAATGCTGTATTACGCCAAACCTCAGCATTGCACCTGCGCTTTGGAACCCTGCTAATCATCGGTCTGCTCCTCCCCTTAGCTCTCTAGACCAGCATAATGCCAGCAAGACGATGCCAGCCTATCGCCGCTGCGTCTACAGAATGGTAGAATCGTTCCGATACTGTGAGCGCAAGAAAATTGGGAGGGTACAAGGGATTCGTGGATACGCTGGATGACGGAAGCGGCGATCTTTTTGATAAGCGTGGTGACGAGATCATCACCGACCTGCGGGGGCTGGCCCGCCCCCGGCTGATTGTCATCTCTGGTCCCTCTGGTGTTGGCAAAGATACGGTGATCGACCGTATGCGTGATCGGTTTCGCGAGATGTTTTTCGCGGTAACTTCAACCTCACGCGAGCGGCGGCCTGGGGAAATCGATGGCATTCATTACAACTTCCTCACCAGGGATCAATTTAGCCGCATGATTATGGAGAACGAGTTTATTGAGTCAGCAGAAGTCTATGGAAACTTTTATGGAGTGCCACGTGCACCCATTCGTAATGCCCTGGCACAAGGGCGCGATGCTGTCGTCAAAGTCGATACGCAAGGGGCGCAAACGTTCCGCCGCCTTGCGCCCGGAGGGATCTTCATTTTCATCGCCCCACCGTCAATCGATGAACTGGCCCGTCGCCTGCGCTCACGCAAAACCGATGGCGAACAAGCACTTGCACGCCGTTTACGTACGGCCCAACGCGAACTCGCCACAGTGGAACATTTCGATTATGTCGTCTTTAATGAGTCTGATCGGGAAGAGGAGACTGTTGCCCAAATCATGGCAATTCTCACCGCAGAGCGTTGTCGCCTGCACCAACCAGGAGTGAGCTTATAGGCCCACCACAACGCACTGTGGTAGCGCCTGGGAGTAAGTAGATACTCATGCGTATTCGAGACCGCTTGACGCAAGAGCAACCAACCTGTTCATTTGAGTTCTTTCCGCCCAAAAGCCCCGCTGGCGTAGACGCACTCTTTACGACGATTGCCGAACTGCGCGACCTTGCTCCATCGTTTGTATCCGTCACCTATGGTGCTGGTGGTTCAACACGCGACCTGACGATCGACCTGGTGACCAGAATCAAGCGGGAAACGGGCATTGAGGCGATGGCCCACCTGACCTGCGTTGGGCATAGTCGGCATGAGCTACGGGCAATTCTGGAACGGCTGGCCGCAGGGGGTATTGAAAATATTATGGCCCTGCGCGGCGATCCACCCAAAGGCTCCACCACTTTTGAACGACCAGTCGATGGTTTTGGCTATGGCTCCGAGTTGATCGATTTCATCAACACCGATTCCGCGTTCGATTTCTGCCTGGGCGGTGGCTGCTATCCCGAGATTCACATTGAGTGCGATAGTGCCGAACGTGATCTCGCACACCTAAAGCTCAAAGCCGATGCCGGAGTCGACTTTCTCGTTACACAACTCTTTTTCGATAATCAGGCCTACTTCGACTTTGTTGCCGCCGCCCAGGACGCTGGAATCAGCGTACCAATTGTGCCAGGGATTATGCCAGTGACCAATAATCTCGAACGACTGGAACGGTTTGGGGCAAAGATCCCTGACGAACTTCGCACCGCAATTACCGCCGCCCCAAACGAGGAGGCCATTGCCGAAATAGGGATCGGCTGGTCGACGCGTCAATGTCGCGAACTACTTGAGCGCGGCGTACCTGGCCTGCATTTCTATACCCTCAATAAATCTACTGCTACCGCCCAGATTGTGAATAATCTGCGTGATCTTCTGGGTTAAATGCTCGGCAGTACCCAACCAATAACGTTCCAATCTCGTGAAACGCCCTGCTCTCTACTGACGTAGTAATAGCTGGTGACGGCTGATTGAGCAAATACGTTGGCTTGTGTGTAGAACATATTTTCTAGTATAATCCGTTGTGCAATGCGGTAATCAGCGGCCTCTGGAATAAAATGTGCGGTATCCCGCGGGAAAATGGACACCAGCCACGAGGAGGTGGAAATGGAGCTAACCGCAGATCAGGTAATGGCGCTTGCCCCTGACAGCAGTAGCGCCGCTGCTGGGAAAAAACTCGCAAAGCCAAAAGACTGGCAAGGGTTAGGACGAGACAGCGCGGCAATCTGGGGTGAATTTCAGGGCAGTGCGCGTTATCAAGTACGGGCCGCCCTCAGCGATCTGACGGTCAAGTGTAGTTGTCCTAGTCGTAAATTTCCCTGTAAACATGGTATCGGCCTGCTCCTGATCGCCGCCACTGATTTCAGCGCAGTCCCTGAAGCAACCACACCCGACTGGGTCACCGATTGGCTACAACGGCGCGAAGCAACCGCCGAACGTCGTGAAGCAAAGGCCCATGCAAGCGTCGAAGGAACAGCGGTAACTCCTGACCAGGCAAAGCGTGCTGCCGCAACAACCAAACGACGACTGAAACGCGTAGAGGTAGGCATCGAGGGGATCGATCTCTGGCTGGATGACATTGTACGCGGTGGGCTGGCTCAGGTCAGTACCCAGGCCAACTCCTTCTGGGAAAACCAGGCGGCCCGCCTGACCGATGCCCAGGCTCCTGGCCTCGCCAATCGTGTGCGCCAGATGGCCGACATTCCCAATGCCTCGGACAATTGGCCCGAGCAATTACTCGTCGAGATGGGCGAGGTCAGCCTATTGACCCACGCCTTTCGGCGTATCGACGAACTTGATCCGCTCTTACAGGAAGACCTTCGCAGTGCAATCGGCTGGACCCTGACGCAGGAAGAAGTGATGGCCCGCGGCGAAAAGGTGCGCGACCAATGGCGGGTGATTGGTCGCAAGCTTACGCTTGAAGATCGTTTGCGAGCTGAATGGACCTGGCTTCACGGAGCCACCACTGGTCGTTACGCCCTGCTCCTGCAATTTGCCCACGGGGCAGCCGCGTTTGCCCCAACCCTGCCACCCGGGCGGATGATTGACGCAGACCTTGTCTTCTGGCCGAGTGCGTATCCGCAACGGGCATTATTGGGCCAGCAATATGGCGAGGCAAGGGCCTTCCCTGAACTTGCTGGTGGTGATCACTCACTTGCAGCAATGCTGGACCGCAATACTGAGGCCATGTCACGGCTGCCGTGGCTCGCCCAGATCCCTGCCATCCTCAATGATATGAGCCTGATCATCGCTGACGATCGGTCATGGCTCATTCGTGATAGCACGGGAGCAACGCTTCGCATCCGCAACGGTGATCATTGGCAGATTATGGCCCTGGCTGGGGGCTATCCTGGTGATTATGTCGTCGAATGGGATAACCAACAGCTGACACTAGTAGGGGCATTTGTACACAAGAAGTTCTATCCAGTTAGCAGGAGCGATGAGTAATGGATCGCCTGGTTGAGCTAGCGCTGAAAGGCACGAACAGAACAGACGAGCAAGGATTGCTCAACGAACAGCCAGTTGGCGCGCTGGTTACACAGACCCCAGCAACCACGCCAGCAAAGCAACTGCTCTTGGCCGCAGGGGGCTACGCAATCTACCGTCAGGCCGGCCAACAGCTTCCATCGATCGCCTCATCGTTCACTACCGCGCCCGAAGATGAAATGCCGCCTTGCTCGCCCAACATAGCCCGATTGCTGGATGAATTATTCTCGGGCGACAAGGGCGCACTGGTGATCCTCGCATTATCTCGCTTGGCACGAGCAGGACAACGATTACCGCATCACCTATTACCTCAGGCCCTTGAGTATGGCACCCAATATCACGCTGTCCGTGAAGGCTTGCTTCCCACCCTCGATCAGCGGGGGCGCTGGCTTGCGCGGATGAACCATTCATGGCGCTGGATCGAGGAAACGGCAGCAGCCCTCGATACTACCAGTGAAATACCAGTGAATGCTGAAGAACAATGGCAAGCGGGGCAACCATATGAACGGGTATATATCCTGCGGCAGGTGCGCACTGCCGACCCGGATAAGGCGCGAGCCTGGGTCGAAGCAACGTGGAAAACTGAGAAGGCTGATTTTCGCTTACAGATGCTCAAAACGTTCGCGTCACAGCTTTCAATTGAGGATGACCCGTTTCTGGATGCCACCCTTGATGATCGCAGCCAGGCCGTTCGCCAAGAAGCGATTACACTACTTTCACGAATTCCAAACTCAGCATTGCAACAACGGATGCAAGAGCGGGCTAACCAACTACTGCACTATCTTCCGCCCCAGCAGACAGGGCTGCTGCAAAAGCTAGCGCGAACCGCAACAAAACAAGCACCCATTGGAACCTTGCAAGTCACGCTTCCCGAGAATCTGGATCGACAATGGAAACGTGATCTCGTTGATAGCAAACCACCAAAAGGTATTGGCGAACGAGCCTGGTGGCTGGAACGCACGCTGGCGTGCGTTGCCCCCAGTCATTGGTCGACACAGTTCGCGGCAACTCCAGCCGAACTGATCGCGGCAGCCAGTGGGCACGAGTGGGGCAGCACGCTGCTCAAGGGGTGGGCACAAGCTGCCACAATAGCCGCAGATATCCAATGGGCTAGCGCCCTTTGGCAGTTTTGGTCCAAGCCAGAGTATATCAAGGAGAATCATGAGAACGTGTACAGCTCTGAGAAATCAGCGTTAGTCTCCTTGCTCCCCCCGGCAGAATGTGAAGCGATCGTATCGCGCCTGATCGGCAATTCACTGAAAGAAGAATATCTCGTTTGGATGAACCTGATCGACCAGATCCCCACGCCGTGGAATGAACAGTTCGGTCAGCAGTACCTCGAAGCCACCCGCAAACGTGCCACAATCCGCACAAAGGAATATTTTGACCCCTGGATCGATACCCTGGAAAGGGCAGTGTACGCTTTGCCACCAACGCTCTTTGCCGAGGCACGTAAGCCTTGGGAGGTGAAGAACAAGAGTGTCTGGCTAACCAACAAATGGGAAGACGCGATCAAGGAATTTATTTCGACGCTTGAGAAGCGCCAGCAGATTATGGAGGAAATCCCCGTATGACCGCAGCAGATCAGAACCACACCAACGGTATCCTGAACGCCGTGCTACGGCAACACGCCGAACAACAATTTGCCGAAGAACTGGCGGAACTCGCCAAGATTGATGACCGTCAACGCCCACCAAATTGGAAACTGTCCCCTTGGGCCGTGCGCACCTATCTCCTGGGCGCAAAACTCGATAATGGTTTCACCATTAGTCCCAAATATATTGGCAACCCGCGCCTGATGGAGATCGCTGTCGCCACGCTTGCCACCGACCGTGCCTTGCTCCTCTATGGAATCCCTGGTACGGCTAAATCCTGGGTCAGTGAACATCTCGCCGCCGCAATCGCTGGCGACTCAACGCTGCTGATTCAAGGAACCGCTGGTACCGATGAAACGGCGATCCGCTATGGCTGGAATTACGCCCGCCTGCTGGCAGAAGGCCCCTCAATCGCGGCACTCGTCGTTAGTCCAATGCTTCGGGCGATGGAACAGGGCACGATTGCCAGAATCGAGGAACTCACCAGAATCGCCGCCGAAGTGCAGGATACGCTGATTACCATCCTGTCGGAAAAGACGCTACCAGTCCCGGAACTCAACAGCGAGGTGCAAGCACGGAAAGGCTTCAATGTCATTGCTACAGCAAATAATCGCGACAAAGGCGTGAACGAGCTATCCAGCGCCCTGACTCGCCGCTTCAACACGGTAGTATTACCAACGCCCGCCACGATTGCCGAAGAAGTTGAGATCGTCGAACGCCGAGTGACCCAGCTTGGGCGGGCGCTTGAACTGCCTGCGGAGAAACCTGCGTTAGACGAGATTCGACGCGTGGTCACAATCTTCCGCGAACTGCGCGAAGGGCTCACGATCGATGGCAAGACGAAGGTCAAGTCACCAAGCGGCACGCTCTCGACGGCAGAAGCAATCTCCGTGGTAACTGGTGGATTGGCTTCAGCTGCGTACTTTGGTGATGGCTCACTACGTGCAAACGACCTCGCAGCCGGGATTACCGGGGCCATTGTCAAAGACCCTGTGCAAGATCGGGTTGTCTGGCTCGAATACTTACAGACGATTGCGAAAGAGCGCGATGGCTGGAAAGACCTCTATCGCAGTTGCCAGGAAGTGCTGTAAGGAATGACGGTACATCTTTTCGGGATCCGCCACCATGGACCGGGCTGTGCGCGGAGCCTTATCGCGGCACTGACGGCACTCGACCCGGATATTCTCCTGGTTGAAGGCCCACCTGATGCCGATCCAGTGCTACCCCTGATCATCGATGAAGCGCTACAGCCACCAGTGGCACTCCTGGTCTACGACCAGGATCAGCCGCGGCAGGCAGTATTCTACCCCATGGCGGCATTCTCGCCAGAGTGGCAGGCCATCCGCTTTGCGCTGAAGCGCAATGTTCCTACCCGCTTGATGGATCTCCCACAAGCACTCCGCTTCTCCCTGGAAGAGCCGCCCCAGCACGAAGAAGTAGCGGAGCGTGTTGCTGAAACGACAGAGGCAGCGGAAGAGCCTATCGTTGATGCCGCTGTTGTGGCAGCCGATCCCCCAGCAACCGAACCACCACCAACCACCGTGCCAACCCTGGAGGAAGATCCGATTGGGGCATTGGCCGAGGCTGCGGGCTACGCCGACCGCGAACTCTGGTGGGAAGATCAGGTTGAGCGGAGGAACGATCCAACCGACCTTTTTGCCAGTATCTTCGAGGCAATGGCAGCCCTACGTGCCGATGTGCCACCAGCAGAGGGGATAGAGGCCCTCCGTGAGGCCCATATGCGCCAGGCAATTCGCGCTGCCGAGCGCGAAGGGTTCCAGCGGATCGCCGTTGTTTGTGGGGCCTGGCACGCGCCAGTGCTGGTTGAGTACAGTACAGCGAACAAAGACGCTGCATTACTCGCTGGTAAGAAACGCACCAAGACTGCGGCCACCTGGGTACCCTGGACGAATAGCCGCCTTGCCTACCGTAGTGGCTACGGCGCGGGAATCGAGTCCCCTGGTTGGTATAGCCACCTTTGGGAGCAACCAGACAACCACGCGATTCACTGGGTCACTAAGGCCGCCCGCGCCTTGCGCAAAGAAGACCTTGATGCCCCTTCAAGTAATGTTATTGAAGCGGTGCGCCTCGCCGATGCCCTCGCCGCGATACGCGCCAGACCAGTCCCTGGCCTTCAAGAGCTCCGCGAAGCGATTCAGACCACCCTTTGCGGTGGCAACTTCACCCCGATGGAGTTGATCCGCGATGAGCTTGAAGTAGGCGATATCCTCGGTACAGTACCAGATACTGCGCCTGCAGTACCGTTACAACGAGATATCGAGACGATTCAACGACGCCTGCGGATGCGGCCAACAGCGGAGATCAAGCCCCTCTCGCTCGATCTGCGCCAGGAGAATGACCGCGCCCGCAGCCACTTCCTCCATCGTTTAGTGATCCTGGGAGTGCATTGGGGGAGCTACCTGAGCCAGGGTGGCGCAAAGAGTACCTTTGCCGAAACCTGGCAAATGGAATGGAAGCCAGAACTTGCCGTTGCCATCATCGAAGCAAGCCTCTGGGGTAACAGTGTTTACGAGGCAGCGATCAAGAAACTACAAGAAGCCTCATCGGCCACCGATAACCTCGCTGACCTGACCTTGATGCTCGACAGCGCAGTACTGGCATCATTGCCAGAAGCAGTAGAGAGTCTGCTACAGCGGGTCAATGATGCCGCTGCGGTCGCCGCTGATGTGCGCGGCCTGATGGGTGCGCTACCACCCCTGGCGCGGGTTGCCCGCTATGGTGACGTGCGCGAAACCAAGGCTACTGACCTACTCCCGATTATTGAAGGATTGCTGGCCCGGATTGTAGTCGGCTTACCTGGGGCTTGTGCCTCACTTGATGATGATGCTGCGAGTGCGATCATTGAATCAATCAACAATACGCAGGAGAGCCTTGCCCTGCTGGAAGAGGTTGCCGGAAAAGAAGACTGGCAGCGCGTACTACGGCAAATTGCCGAACGAGAATCAATTCATGGCATGGTTCGTGGTCGCTGTAGCCGGATTCTTCTCGACGAGCAACTGATTAATGGTGCCGAGTTAGGTCAGCTTGCCGGACTCACCCTCAATCCGGTCACGCCCCCGAGTGATGCCGCCGCGTGGATCAGCGGGGTGGTGCAGGGCAGCGGGCTAGTCCTGATTCATCAGGACATTCTCTGGCAAGCCCTGGACGGCTGGCTGCGTGAACTTGATGGCGACAACTTCCTGACCGTTGTCGCCCTGCTGCGCCGTGCCTTCAGTGAATTCGCCTCACCTGAACGGCGGGCGATGGGCGATATTGTTCGCAGAATTGGCCTGGCGGGAACCTTCACCAATGGCGTGAAAACCGAAAACAGCGAGCAGATCGATCGCGCTCGCGCCGACCGCACCTTACCAGTCCTCGCCAGCCTACTCGGTGTACCGATGCCGCAGCTGGCAGGCACCGAAGCAACAGGAGAAGAACAATGATCACTGAGGAAGAACGCCTTCGCCGCTGGCGGCTGATTCTCGGTGGTGACGCCGAAGCGGGCATGGGCGGATCAAGCGCAAGCGCTGGCGGGGTGACCCTCAGCAAGAGCGACGCAGCAGTTGATCGGGCGCTCTCGGCCCTCTATAACCCCGAAGGACGAGCGGGCCTCGGCAGTTCAGCGCCAAACGTGACGCGCTGGCTCGGCGATATTCGTACCTACTTCCCCACGCCAGTTGTGCAGGTGATGCAACGCGACGCCCTGGAACGCCTCGGCCTGCGTCAGATGCTGATGCAACCAGAATTACTTGAAGCCGTTGAGGCCGACGTAAATCTGGTCGCTACCCTGATCTCACTGGGCCGTGTCATCCCTGAACGCACCAAAGAAACCGCCCGCAGTGTCGTCAACAAGGTTGTCGCTGATGTCGAACGCCGCATTCGAGACCGCACAATCCAGGCAGTACGTGGCAGCCTCAATCGAGCGACGCGCAATAATCGCCCGCGCGCCAATGAGATCGATTGGGATCGTACCATTCGCAAGAACCTGAAACATTATCAGGTCGATCGCAGAACGATCATTCCTGAGCAACTGGTCGGGCATGGGCACAAGCAACAAGCGCTACGCGACATTGTGCTTTGCGTAGATCAAAGTGGCTCCATGGCAAACTCGGTGGTCTATTCGGGGATTTTTGGCGCAGTACTCGCCTCAATCCGTACGCTGAGTACCAAAATGGTCGTCTTTGATACGGCTGTTGTTGATCTGACCGAAGATCTTCAGGATCCAGTTGAGCTGCTGTTCGGGACACAACTTGGCGGTGGTACCGATATTAACCGTGCGATCGCCTATTGCCAGGGCCTCATCACTCGCCCAAACGACACGATCTTCTTGCTGATTACTGACCTCTATGAAGGGGGCAATGAGGAGGAGATGATTAAGCGAGCGGCGACCCTGGTTGCCAGTGGCGTACAGGTGATTTGCCTTTTGGCCCTCAACGACAGTGGTGCCCCAATCTATGATTCTGGCAATGCCGCAACCTTTGCCAATCTGGGCATTCCCACCTTCGCCTGCACCCCAGAACTCTTTCCAGACCTGCTGGCTGCAGCGATCACCAAACGCGATATTCAGCTGTGGGCGGCGCAGCAGGAGATTGTGACCGCCCGCGCCAGCTAACCCCCTGACCACTAACGCCCCTGGCTGCAAAGTTGGCGTATCGCAGCCAGGGGATTACCACGTACGAACGTTGGTCTTTGCCAGTACGAACAGGCAAATGCGTCAATACGAAAATCAACCATTCGCACACTAATACTACTTGATAATCATTCTTATCTAGGCTATACTTTCAATAGGAAAAGCGCACGAGAGGGGGAATAATTCATGCAAGGCAACTTAACGCAGCCGCTCACTGCCCAGTCGGCGCAGGCAACTGCTCAGGCTTCGGCCCTTGCGTCACGCGGCAATGAAGAAGAATCGTGGTATGAGCGTTGGCATCTGGTTATTGCCACGGGCCTGACTCTACTTTTTCTGTTGCTTGGCTGGGGGCTAGGCGCGGCAGGAATCATCAGCAATCAAGTTCAGGTAGTTTTTTATGTCCTGGCGTACATTACTGGTGGCACATATGCGGCACGCGAGGCACTGCACTCGCTCTTTGTCGAACGCACCATTGACGTTGACCTCCTGATGGTCTTTGTCGCGATTGGCGCGGCGCTGATCGGTCACTGGACTGAAGGGGCGATCCTTCTCTTCCTTTTCTCGCTCGGCAACACCTTGGAACACTACGCGATGGGCCGAACCTATCGGGCCGTGCGGGCCTTGATGGAGCTACGCCCGGAAGATGCGTTGGTCAAGCGCAATGGGATTGAACAGCGTGTCCCAGTGCAGGATCTCATCCTTGGCGAGGTCGCCATCGTCAAACCGGGCGAACGGTTGCCTGTCGATGGCAAAGTTGTCTCAGGCACCTCAGCGGTTGACCAGTCATCAATTACTGGCGAGTCGATCCCCGTCGAGAAAAAGATTGGCGACGAAGTATTTGCTGGCACAATCAACGGAGTTGGGCCACTGTTCGTGGAAATGACCCGCCATGCTCAGGAAAGTACGCTGGCGAAAATCATTACGATTGTCGAGCAGGCCCAGGCCGAAAAGTCCACAGCACAGCGATTCACCGACCGCTTCGAGGGCTGGTACGCTGGGGGTATTATTGCCATGGCCGCGCTCTACTGGCTGATTCCAGTCCTCTTTTTCCATCAAGACAGTAGCACAATGTTCTACCGCGCCATGGTACTGCTGGTGGTCGCTTCACCTTGCGCGCTCGTTATCTCGACGCCAGCCGCGACGCTCTCAGCCCTCGCCAACGCCGCCCGTTCAGGGATCCTCTTCAAAGGCGCAGTACACCTGGAAAATGCCGGGACAATCAAAGCGATCGCGTTTGACAAAACAGGCACACTCACCGAAGGCAAACCCAAGCTGACCGATATTATGCCAACGACCACCAAGAGTGCCGATGAGGTACTTGCCCTGGCCGCTACTGTGGAACGACTTTCCGAACATCCACTGGCGCAGGCGCTGGTTGATGCCGCCAATGCCCGTAACCTTACGCTGGGTGAAGCGCACGCTGTGGAAGCGGTCGTGGGGAAAGGCGTAGTGGGACAAGTTGGTGATCACACAGTACTGATCGGCAACGAACCCCTCCTTATTGACTATCAGGTGCAACTCTCTGAACAGATCCGCAATCAGGCAGATCTCCTGCGTGAAGCGGGGAAAACAGTCGTCTTTGTCGCCGACGCCAATACACACGAAACCCTTGGGGTCATTGGTGTGGCCGACACCGTGCGGCCAATTGCGCGTGAAGCAATCGCCGCGCTGAAACGACTTGGCGTCACCCACACCGTCATGCTCACTGGCGATAACGAACGGGCCGCCAGGGCGATTGCCCGCGAGGCCGGCATCGATGAGGTACAGGCAGAATTGCTGCCTGCGGAAAAACTTGACGCAATCAAAGCGCTGCGGAAGCGATACGGCGCAGTGGCAATGATCGGTGACGGTGTCAACGATGCGCCAGCCCTCGCTGCAGCCAGTGTGGGGATTGCGATGGGTGCAGCGGGTAGCGACGCCGCGCTAGAAACGGCTGATGTTGTGCTGATGGCTGATGACCTGGCGAAATTGCCATACGCCATTGAACTGAGCCGCCGCACTCGACGAGCAATCCGTCAGAATCTGGCGTTCGCGCTCACCGTCATTGCTGTGCTGGTACTAGCCGCGTTTGGGGCCATCGTGCCATTACCAATCGGGGTTGTTGGGCACGAAGGCAGCACAATCGTCGTCGTCACAAACGGGTTACGCCTGCTGTTTGGACGACCACAACCGCTGAGCAGTGTAACCAATTAGCTACATCAATCAACGACAGGGCGGGTGAAAATACCCGCCCTGTTTGCGTTATTACTCTTGGATCGCGCTTGCTACCGCGGGGTGATCCCCAGGCGCGTATACTGCTCAGCAGGGGCTTCACAGCGCTGTAAGTGCGCGGCGATGCGCTCGACAAAGTGCGCCTCGCGTTCAGCATCTTCAAGCGGCTTGGCCTGTGCTGGATCAGCAAGAACATCAAATAAGCGGTGTCTCGCCTGATAGTTCTCCTCATCCGGGTGGTGCACTGGCACCTGCCCCGTGGCGGGAATCTTGTAGAGTGGCAGATTATACGTGTGACCGAAGTAACGCCCCATCTCGATCCGCTCGTGCAGATCGCGCGGGAACCAGGCATTTAGGCCAAGGACAGGCATGGCGGTATAGGCATGGAGGGGGCCAGCATCGGCATTGACGGGATTCCGCATATAGACATAGCGGCCATCAGTAATATTCGTGGCTCGACCAAAGTAACCAAAGAGGGCATCGTCGCGCACCGTTTCGCCAGCAATCGCTCGCCGCAATGAATAGCCTTGCACATGGGGCGGGGCATCGCAGCCGAAATAGTCCAGGAAGGTTGGCATCAGATCGATTGTTTGGGTCAACGCCGTAACTCGTAGGCCTGTGTGTTCATTACCAGGTAAGCTCATGATCAGCGGAATCCGCACGATTTCGTTGAAGAGTGGCATAAGGTTCTTCATCCAGTATTGATGCTCGGCAAGCATCGTGCCGTGATCAGTGGTGAAAACGATCAGCGTTTCATCCCACAAGCCAAGTTCTTCCAGCGTATCCAGCACCTTCCCAACCCAATAATCGGTCATCGTGAGCAGGCCAGCGTAGCACTTACGGGCGTGTTCCACTGCTTCTGGCGACTCAGTAACCTGTGCATAACTCGGCCAGTCGAATAACGGCCCAGTCCACTGATCATCATAGAGCTTGCGGTATTTCTCGGTGCAATAAAACGGTTCATGTGGATCAAAGATCTCGACTTGCAGGAACCAGCTATCAGCATCGCGGTTGTGCTTCAACCATTCCACTGCTGCCTGCGCCGTACGCGGTCCTGAAAAATCTTCTTCACGCTGTTGTTGCTGGCGATTCTTGGTATTCTGCTGGGTCTGTTGTCCGAGATGTTCAGGCAACGCCACCGCATCCACCAGCGACACCCACGGGTCATTCTCCTGTCCCCGAAAGAACTCCCAGGTATTGAAAGCCGTATGGTAATTTTCACCACCGAGTTCGAAATAGTGATCGTGATCCGTCAAAAGATGTGTGAAATATCCTTTCCGGCGCAACTCCGTTGGCAGCACATCGTCATATGGCTCGATTGGCCCCCAGCCACGATAAATGAAGTTGTACCGCCCCGTCATGAACTCGCGACGAGCGGGCATACACGGCAATGAACCAACCCAATGATTATCAAAGACCACCCCGCGCTCAGCGATCCGTTGCAGGTTTGGTGTTTGCACCCAACTATTGCCATATGCCTGCAAGTAATCGCGACGAACTGTGTCAAGCACAATAAACAGCGCTTTCATCGTGGCCTCCATTGCTACTCTCGGTCATTCACTCACTAGCAGGCACCATACACGGCTTATCTCTACAGTACAAGCAGCGGCATTGCCGAAGCACCGTTCTACCACGACTCTCCTTCAGAGCCTATACTCGGAGTGTAGTTAACTATCAGGGTGTTATTCAGGCGCAATGAGGTTGAGAGCTAATGAATGATCGGGCAAAACCCAGACAACAACCAGAGGGATATGTCGCGCCTGCGGGCGGCCATACCGCTATTCTGGCCGCGATGCGCCAGCCAGACACCTATCCCCATGCCACAACAGCATTTGAATATCATGAAACCCATCTCTCGTGGGTATTTCTGGCGGGGAACTTTGCCTACAAACTGAAGAAGCCAATTGCGGTTGGGTTTGTCGATTTCTCCACGGTCGAGCGCCGTGCAGCAGCCTGTATGGAAGAAGTGCGCCTGAATCGGCAACTTTGCCCGACGCTCTATCTCGGCGTTACCGATCTCGTCTTGCGTGGCCCGCAACTCCACTTAGGCGGTCGGGGCCAACCGATCGAACCAGTGGTGAAAATGCGCCGCCTACCAAGTGAGCAGCTCTTACCAGCCCTGATCGAACGATACGCCGCCACTGCCTCCATGATTCGCCGCATCGCCAACAAACTCGCTGATTTCCATACGCGCACGGCCACGGGGGCAGGCGTGGATGAGTGGGGTACCCCCGCCGCGATCCGCGCAAATTGGCTTGACAACTTCGAGCAAACGCGCTCCATCAGCACTACGCTATTACCGACGGCCATCGTCAAAACTGTGCGCACCTTTGTTGAGCAATTTATGGACACCCAGGAAAACCTGCTGCATCAGCGCGTCGCTACCGGACGTATTCGCGACTGTCATGGCGATCTCCACGCAGCAAACGTCTGCATCGGCGCACGCACAATCACCTTATTCGACCGCCTGGAGTTTGACGCTCGCTACCGCTGTGCCGATGTGGTTGCTGAGGTAGCATTCTTGGCGATGGACCTTGCTGCGCGTGGTCGCGCTGATCTCGCGCAAATCTTGATCACCACCTATCAGCAAGCGAGCGCTGATGCAGCACTAACGAAACTCTTACCGTTCTACAGTAGTTATCGCGCCTGGATTCGGGGAAAAGTCGCTGCACTGCGCCTCGCCGAGCCAGACCTGAGCGCCGCAGACCGCGCCGCCATCCACGCAGAGATGCGCCGCTACTTTACGCTGGCCTGGGCCTACGCTGGAGGCTTCACGCAGCCATGCCTGATCATGACGATCGGTTTACCCGCAAGCGGAAAAACCAGACTGGCCACTGCGCTTGCCAGTCACCTTGGCCTCGTGCAGATCTCTTCTGATCTGGTGCGAAAAGAACTGGCTGGTCAACGCCCAACAGACCATCAGCCAAGCCAGGAGCTGTATAGCGCAGCGATGGGCCGTCGAACGTATGCAACGATGCGCCGGAGAGCAGCGCGCTATCTGCGCCAGGGCAACGCTGTGATCCTTGACGCAACGTTCGGCAGTGTGCATGAACGCCGCGCCGTGGCGCAGCTCGCCGCGCGAATTGGCGTACCACTGATTATCTTGTATTGTCAGGCCGATGATGCAACCCTACAATCACGCCTCGCCGCTCGCGACGATGATCCGCTAACCGTCTCCGATGCACGTCTGGCAAACTGGCCGATCCTACGCACAGCATTCACCCCGCCCGACCAAACCACGGAACTGACCGTACTCGACATGACAGCGACGTTCAGCACGGCATTAACAACGGCCCTGGCAGCACTTGGTGTCCCACAGTAGCCATCCACTAGGGCATCGCCCAGATCTTGCATTACAATGCCTGCACACCAATAACGATGGCGTGGTGCACGATTGCAGGAGAGCGAAGGATGTTCCAGACGATCCTCATTCCACTCGATGGCACGCCAGAGGCAGCAGCAGGGCTGCCCCTGGCAACGATGTTGGCGCAGAAGCCAGAGGCAAAGCTGGTGCTACTGCTCGTTTCATCCGATCTCAACGATCTCGCCGCTGAGCGTTCGGCACGCGAATATCTCGAAGCGTTTGCCGCAGGACTTACTGCCGATGGCGTGAAGTGCGAAACCGATTTTCGGCTTGGCGATGTTGCCGAACAGATCGTCGCCAGCGCGGTGCACCACAACGCTGATCTGATCCTGCTGACAACACACGGACGGCATGGGCTATTGCGACTCTGGTATGGGAGTGTCACGGAAGATGTCGTTGCGAAAAGTCCCATTCCCGTTCTTGTGTTGCGGGCGGATAGTACCTCGCCAGCACAGATTCAGACTGTACTGGTACCCTTCGACGATACTCCTGGCAGCGTCGCTGCCTTAGCGATCGCCCGCCAAATTGCCAGCGAACCAGGCACCGCACTCCTGCTGGCGAGGATTATCCCACCGCTACCGCGCTGGGGTGAAGGCTGGGATATCAATACCGACTGGGAAAACACCATCCAGCAGAGCGCCAAAGCCGCCCTCGATGGGATCGCTGCAGAGCTTCAATCGCCAGGGAGACCTGTACACACCAGAATAGCCGTGGGGCCAATAGCGGAAACAATCACCCTGATTGCAGATGACACCAATGCCGATTTGATCGTCATGGGTACACGTGGCTTAGTGGGGCCACGCCGCGCTATTTTTGGCAGCGTTGCCGATGCTGTTGTGCGTCAGGCAGCAAGACCAGTCTTATTAGTGCGCCAGAATGACGCATCGGAAAATACCACAACGCCTGAACGCGCGAATTAATCGGCCTTTGGTGGCACCGTAGCCTCCCGGTCGCTAGGCAGATCATAGCGAGCAGGTAACAGCAAAACTGGGCACTGCGCCCGCTCAAGGACGACAGTCGCGACTGAGCCAAACGCCAGCCGCCCTGTCCAGCCTCGACCATGCGTTGTCATCAAAATCAGATCAGCCTGATATTCAGCCGCCGCATTGATGATTGCATCGGCTGGATCAGCAAACGCCAGTAACGTGGTAGTGGCAAATGGCTCATCCCGCAAATGCTCTGCCCAGCCTTGCAAGTAGCGCTCCTCTTGCGCGCAGATCGTTGCTTCAGTAGTGCCTTGCGGCGGACGCAACCGCACCAACGAAGACCGTAACAAAAGTAATCCGGCTCCCGTGACTTGGGCAAGTTGCCGCGCATAAGCAATTGCACGCTCAGCCAGAACCGAGCCGTCAACTGGCACAACAATCAGGTGATAAATCACGGACTTCCTTTCAGGCTGTATCTCCATACTATCGTCCTGCACAACGCTCCGTTTACTGTATCACGATCGGCAACCTACCACCTATTTACGTATTATTGACATTCGTCACCACCCTAAGCAACTAGAACCACGTAACATCAAATCAGGATAGCCCTACTGGCTCGATGAGATAGCAACAACATTCATAAGAAGGAGAGAAAATAATGAGCCTAAACGATAGAGTCGCCATTGTCACTGGGGCTGGCTCAGGGATGGGCCTTGCAATTACGAAACATTTGCTTAGTGAAGGCGCAAAGGTCATTGGTGGCGATATTGTTGCCGAGCATCTGGAAGTCTTGCAAGCACTAGAGGGGGTAACAGCGGTACAGGCTGATGTCACCAAGCAAGCTGATATCGATCAACTGGTGGCCGCCGCAGAACAACTCGGGCGGCTCGACATTGTGATCAACAACGCTGGCATCATGGATGGCTTCATGGCCGTCGATGAATTGACCGACGAGCGCTGGGAAACGGTACTGGCGGTCAACCTGACTGGCCCTATGCGTCTCGCGCGTGCGGCCCTACCAATCATGCGCGCAGCAGGCCACGGCGTGATAATCAACATCGCCTCAGTCGGCGGGTTATTTGGGGCCAGAGGTGGCGCGGCCTACGTCGCCTCGAAGCACGGGGTGATTGGGCTGACGCGAAATATCGCCGTCACCTATGGCGGCGATGGGATTCGCTGTGTGGCAGTCGCACCAGGCGCGGTCAATACGGGCATCCCAATTGGGGGCAACCCCAGCGAGCGAGGTTTTGCCGCAATTGGCAAGGTGATGCCCGCAAACCCACGGAGCGGCGAGCCTGATGAACTTGCCAGTGTCGTCGCCTTCTTAGCTTCCGACGCCGCCAGCTTCATCAATGGCACCGTCGTCACCGTTGATGGTGGCTGGACAGCCGCATGAAGTAGTGGCAGATTCGCCAACGAGCGGTCCAGCATTGGAATGCTGGACCGCTCGTTGTGCAGTTTGTGTGGGTCAGTTAACGGTCGTGCTCAGCGTGCGCTGCGCCCCGTTGCTCCTCGTCGGCGATCAGTTTCGCCTGGGCAGCAGCCAGTCGCGCCAGCGGCACACGATAGGCCGAAGCACTGACATAGTCCAGACCAGTACGCGCACAGAAATGCACACTGTCGGGATCACCACCGTGTTCGCCGCAAATCCCCACTTTGAGGTCTGGGCGAGTTTGACGACCGAGCTTCGTACCCAGCGCAACGAGCTTCCCGACGCCTGCTTCATCAAGGCGCTGAAATGGATCATAGGGCAAGATTCCATGAGCCACATAGCCCGGTAAGAAGCGTCCCGCATCATCGCGGCTCATACCAAAGGTTGTTTGCGTCAGATCATTGGTGCCAAATGAGAAGAATTCGGCATCTTCGGCAATCTCATCAGCCACTAATGCTGCACGCGGCAACTCGATCATCGTCCCCAACAGATAATCAACAGTTTGTCCTTCTGCGGTGAAAACCTCAGCAGCAACCCGGCGAATGATATCGCGCTGAAGATGCAATTCTTCAACGGTGCTAACGAGGGGGATCATAATTTCCGGCAGGACAGTAATCCCCTCGCGGGCAACCAGACAAGCAGCCTCGAAAATCGCTCGCGCCTGCATTGCGGTAATCTCAGGGTAATTCATCCCCAGGCGACAACCCCGGAACCCCAGCATTGGGTTCGATTCACGCAATTGTTCCACCTTGATCGCTACAACGGCTGGATCAATCTCCAAAGCAGCCGCAAGGTCCTGCTCCTCTTCCTCAGTATTCGGCAGGAACTCATGCAGTGGGGGATCCAGGGTTCGGATCGTGACGGGTAATCCATCCATGACGCGGAAGATTCCCGCGAAATCTTCGCGTTGCAATGGCAATATCCGATCTAATGCCGCCGCCCGTTCCTGCGAGTTCTCCGAAAGGATCATCGAACGCATCGCCAGCAAACGATTTTCCTCGAAGAACATATGCTCCGTGCGGCAAAGCCCGATCCCTTCTGCCCCAAACTGGCGGGCAGCCTCGGCATCAGCGACGGTATCGCCGTTGGCGCGTACCCCCATCGTGCGGATCTCGTCAGCCCAATCCAGCAACGTTTGCACAGCACCGCTAAACTCTGGCTGGCTCATCGGCACCTGGCCCAGAATCACCTGACCAGTGGAACCGTCAATCGAGATCCATTCATCATGCTCTACCACGGTACCGCCCAACGTAAACGACTGGGCCGCATAATCAACCACCATCCCAGCCGCGCTGGCGACACATGGTTTCCCCATACTCCGGGCAACCACTGCCGCGTGCGAGGTGATTCCACCACGCGCGGTCACAAAGCCTTTGGCCGCGACCATCCCATGAAAGTCTTCGGGCGATGTCTCATCGCGCACCAGGATCACCGCGTGTCCGGCATTTTTCCGGGCCACTGCTTCATCGGCATCAAAGACCACCTGCCCAGATGCAGCGCCAGGGCTCGCTGGCAGTCCTTTTGCCAGCACATTTAGCGAGGCAGTCGGGTCAATGGTTGGATGCAGCAACTGATCCAATTGGGCTGGTTCAACACGCTGCACTGCCGTTGCCTTATCGATCAGCCCTTCTTCCGCCATCTCAACGGCAATCCGCACAGCGGCGGCCCCTGTCCGTTTCGCGGTGCGCGTTTGTAGCATATAGAGTTTGCCATGTTCAATCGTGAACTCGAGATCCTGGGCATCGCCATAGTGATTTTCCAGATGCTCGGCCACCTTGAGAAATTGCTGATAGGTATCTGTCAGCAGCGGTGCATGAGCCATTTCGCTGATCGGGTGTGGCGTCCGTACCCCGGCAACAACATCTTCGCCCTGAGCATTGACGAGATATTCACCAGTGATCTTCCGTTCGCCAGTCGCTGGATCACGCGTAAAGGCAACACCAGTAGCGCAATCATCCCCGCGATTACCAAAGACCATCGATTGCACATTCACCGCTGTACCAAGATCGTCTGAAATCTGATTCTCCTGGCGATAGTGGATCGCCCGTTCAGTATTCCACGAGGAAAAGACTGCGCCAATCGCCCCGCGCAGTTGCACAATGGGATCCTGGGGGAATGGCACACCAGCGGCATCCTGAACGATCACCTTAAATTGCTCAGACAGCTCCCGCAGCGCGGCGACATCGAGCTCAACATCGAGCGTAACCCCGGCCCGCTCCTTTGCCGCGCTGATCGCCTGCTCAAACAGATCACTGTCAACATTCAGGACAACCTTGCCATACATCTGGATCAGCCGACGATACGAATCATAGGCAAATCGCTCATCACCACTCGTCGCAATGAGCCCCCGAACAGTAGCATCAGTGAGACCCAGGTTGAGAATTGTATCCATCATCCCTGGCATCGAGAATTTTGCCCCGGAACGAATCGACAGCAGTAAGGGGTTGGCGGGATCGCCAAAACCTTGCTGCCGCTCTGCTTCAAGGTGCGTGAGCGCGCGCAAAATCTGCTCCCAGATCTCGTCGGGAATAGCTTGCCCTGCCTCGTTGTAGGCGGTACAGGCTGTGGTAATAATCGTGAACCCTGGTGGAACCGGCAGGTTTGCCTGGGTCATATCAGCCAGACCAGCCCCCTTACCACCAAGCAAATCACGGCGCTGTGGATCACCCTCGGTGAAATGATAAACCCATTGCTTTGTTGCTGTGGCAGACAACATAACGGCCCTCCTTCAGCATCGCTTCAAACAACCAACCCTGTCCAATGTTCAACTGCAAACAGGATCAACTGATCAGTAGTCGATCTACTGACAGGCCATCTTATAACATACTAAAGTCAAAAAAACACGGTCAGAGAATCTGCCTATTTGCGGCGGCAGATCATCAGGGTCTCGGCGGCACCACCAGCACTGGACCATGGGCAGCATGCAGCACTTTGGTCGACACACTACCCAACCGCAACCGCTGCCACAGGCCAAGCCCCCGGCTCCCAACGGCAATGAGCACTGGTGCCGTAGCGTTTTCGGCGGTAGCGATCAGCCCCTCAGCAGGATTACCAACCAAAACGTGTACATTAGGCTTACTCCCAAAGGCCGCTGCCAGGCGCACAGCATGATCATTGAGGGTGCCTTCTGCCTGCTCAATGGAGTCGTCAAGGTGCTGAATTGTCCCCCGATCCTCTTGCGGAACGGTAGGTACACCTTGGGTAATCATCGGATCAGACATGATGAATTTGCTCGCAATCTCAGGGTAGACACGAACCAACACGCCCTGCGCCTGATAGAGCCCACCAATCGTCGCCGCCAGATCCATCGTCTGCTGGGCCACTGTCGAGGTATCGTCACCAACAATGATCGTCGCTGGCGGCCACACATCCGCACCGCCCCGCACAACCAACACTGGATGCGACGAAGTATGCACCACTTCATCAGCCACGCTACCCAGAACCAGCCGCTTCAGCCGGCCAAGGCCACGGCTCCCAACGACAATGAGATCGGCGCCAATTTCGTCTGCAACGATGCCGATTTCCGTCGCTGCCCGCCCCTGTTGTAGATGCACTGCGCTAACTGTGCCGCCAGCTTCGGTAATGCGCTGTGTCTCAGCATTCAACAAATCACGAGCCATCTGTTCGTAGCCATCGAACGTTTCTTGCCAGGTTTCAGTAGCCACGCCCATCCCCAGATCTGCCTGTGTGAGTTGCCAGGTATGAACCAGATGCAGCGCAGCATTCGCCTTTTGCGCCAGGCTGGTGGCGACAGTGGCAGCGACATTTGCGCTTGGAGAACCATCAGTCGCCACCAAAATCGTTTGCAGTGTTGTTGTCATCGCGTCCTCCCTTGGCTAATGAGTCAACTATGATCGTCATTACATCCACCATACCCCATCAATCTATTCTTGATCAAATCTGTTGCGGTGGGCGTTGACTAACGTGACCCTAGAGTGAACAAACTACGGTTCACTACACTGGCCCCACAATTATCCTATGGGTGGTCTCGACTACCGTCTATCTAGCGTTTACCCCTGTTTACCCACCAGGCAATACCCCCTCGTTACACTACAGCAAGAATGTCACGTCGCATGATGAGGAACTGAGGTTCCTTGATAGCGCGTTCAATTTCAGTATGAGGCTCACGCAATCCTCCCAGAAGGTAGGTGCATTATGGAACCACTGCTAACCACAATCCTCCTGGCAACTGATGGCTCACAAGGGGCAACAGAGGCTGGTCGGGCGGCGATCGCGCTCGCCGACATGGCTGGTGCGAACTTACACGTGGTGCATATTTGGCAGGTACCTTCCGCCCACGCTGACGACGACCTCGCCAGCACCGAACGCAGCTATGCTGCTCGCTTGCACGAAGATCACGGTCGGGCCGCACTGGCTCAGGCGATCACCCAGCTCGAAGATGCTGGCGGCACCCTCGCTGGAGCCGAGCTACGATACGGACGCCCTGGGCCAGCAATTATTGCGGAAGCCGAGACGGTTGGGGCCGACCTGATCATTACAGGCAGTCGTGGTACCGGCCAAACGAAGCGTGTGCTCCTTGGTAGTGTGGCCGAAGAAATTGTACGAAACGCGCACTGCCCAGTACTCGTCGTACGGGGCGACGACGGCAGTTGGCCTCCCGCACGAATCGTTGTCGGCTATGATAGTTCACGCGAAGCTGAACGGTCGACCGCCCTCGCTGCAAGCATTGCGGCGGCAGCGAAGGCTGAGTTAATGCTGGTTCAGGCTGTGCCAGCATTACCACCGGCCATCGACCCAACCACAACTGATAGCCAACGCGTCACCCAGTTTCAGGAAGAGTTGCTGCGGCGAGCGAAAACAGATCTTCAACAACGGGCCACAACGCTCACCGCCCAGTTTGGTATCACGCCAAAGATCTGGGCGACGGTCGAAGATCCCGACATGGCCTTGTTGCACGCTGCCGAAGACGCTGGTGAATCCGCCCTAATTGCGATGGGCACACGCGGCACCGCGCCTGCCGGACAGCTCTGGCTTGGCAGCACCGCGTTGAAAGTCCTGACCTGTGCCGTTGGCCCAGTCCTGATTTGCCCTCACCGCGCCGTCGAGTCATAAACACCCCTTCGTTACTGGCAGTGTCAAATGCCTGGTCCAGAGCAAAGACCAGGCATTTGACACTGCCAGCCGAGCAAGAGATACTGCCCCCACCGCAAATTGCTAGCTCGTCCATGATCAAATGGCGATGATGAAGGGAGCGAACGAGGATGAGTATGACTCAGCCGCAGCGACGATCATTCAAGGTGGGGGTGCTTCTGCCAACCATCGAAGGGGGGATGGCGCGACAAACACCACGTTGGGCGGATCTCGTGGCAATGGCGCAAACGGCTGAGGCTATTGGCCTCGACTCGATCTGGATTGTCGATCATTTTTACTACCATATGCCGCGCCGTGAGAAACAGGCGGGCGTGTGGGAAGGCTGGTCGTTCCTCTCCGCTCTGGCCGCCGTTACCAATCGAGTCGAACTCGGCACTCTGGTCCTCTGTACCGGGTTCCGTAACCCAGCGCTATTGGCAAAAATGGCCGATGCCGTTGAGGAAATCAGTAATGGTCGGTTGATTCTGGGGATTGGGGCAGGTTGGAACGAGTACGAATTCAAAGCATTCGGGTATCCCTTCGATCACCGCGTGAGCCGATTCGAGGAAGCGCTGACGATTATTCACGGACTACTGAAAAAGGGGCAGGTTGATTTCGTCGGCAAATATCACGAGGCGCGAGACTGCGAACTCCTGCCGCGTGGTGGCCCACGCCCAGAAGGCCCGCCAATCATGATTGGGAGCAGTGCACCAAGAATGCTGAGCCTCACTGCCCGCTATGCTGATCAGTGGAACATCTTTCACACTTCGCCAGAAACACTTGCCCAGCGGCGCGCCCTGGTTGACGCCGCCTGTCAGGAAGCGGGCCGCGACCCCGCTTCCTTGACCCGCACTGCCTCAGTGCGCGTGAACTTACTTGGGCGCACCAGCCGCCAGGGAGCCGAAACACCACCACTACAAGGATCGAACGAAGAGATCGCCGAAGGCATCCTGGCCTTAGCGCGCGAAGGAGCCACACACATCCAGATCATCCCTGACCCCAGCACCGTACGCGGCATCGCCGCCATCGCCCCAATTCTGGAATTGCTCGATAAAGCAGG
>JBDHWF010000034.1:0-29976 GCA_039810045.1 Chloroflexia bacterium | reverse complement strand
CGGGGAGCAAGACGGCACTGTGACTGATCCGCGCCACGCCCATCGGGGCCGCCTGAGCCCATTGACCAGTGCGTGGATCGTAGATTTCAACTGCATCAGTCTCGCCCACACCATTGGCACTGTATCCCCCCGCAACCAGTATCCGACCATCGTTCAGCCGTGTCGCCGTGTGGTTGGCGCGGGTGTTGGTCATGGCACTGGTGCGTTGCCAGCCCGGTGTTGCCGCTATCGGCGTTGCTGCTCCTGGGGCGGCTGTGCGTGTTGGAGTGGCGACGGCAGTACGAAGGGGTGGTGTGAAGACGAACGCTTCAGCGCGAACGTTGCCATCTGTGTCAGTGTCGCCGCCAGTCAGTAAGACCTGGCTATCGGCCAGTGGCGTTAGGGCAAAGCGAGTCAGGCCTGGGGTTGGTGGGGGATCTGTTGCCGTCCACTGCCCGGTTTGTGGGTCATAGATCTCCGCTGTCGATGGTTGCCCAAAACCTGCGGGTAAGGAAGCGATATCAACGATCAGGAGGCGACCATCAGCCAGCAGTGTTGCACGATGACTGGCGTGGTAACGGATCAGCCTCGGCCCGGCGGCCCATTGTCCAGTCGTTGGGTCGAAGCGCAGGGTGGTGTCCAGGTCTTGGGCTGTCTGCCCAGGTGTGGCACTGCGCTGCGGACCAGTGCCCCCAACGACCAGCACCGTGCCGTCAAGCAGGCGAGTTGCTGTGAAAGAGTAACGATTGGCTGGCAATGGTGCTGGTGTCTGCTGCCCTGTCGCTGGATCGAATAGGATGATCGAGTTGCTGCCCGGTAGGGTGCTGATCAGCATCACGCGACCGTCAGCCAGCGGGATGATTTGTTGGATCCCAGGGAGATTGAGGGGGCGCGGTTCGCTCCAGGTGTCGTTCGTTGGTTGATAGCGCAGTGCGGTGAATGTACCCTGAGTTGGTGTCGCGCCAGTGGGCGGAGTTGTCACCAGCAATACCTGACCATCTGGCAGGAGGCCAGCCAGCACGTTCCCTAACTCGATTGGTGGGGCAGCGGTGGCGTGCCATTGCCCAGTCTGTGGCTCGTAGCGTTCTGCCGCCGGTCGTGGCCCTGCAGCGTTGGTGCGGTCTGTCAGGCCACCAGCAACCAATACCTGCCCATCGGGAAGGAGGAGCGCCGCGTGCGATGCCCGCGCTGTGGTCATCGAACCAGTTGCTGCCCACTGGCCTGTGTGCGGATCATAAAGTTCGGCAGCGTTGGTGAGCCCTGGGTTGGTGTTGATGCCGCCTCCGGCAACCAGTACCTGCCCATTCGTCAGCCGTGTTGCGCTGTGGCCGCCGCGTGGCAGCGTCAGGCTCCCGGTTGGTTGCCAACCTGGCTTCGTGGTTGCTGGTGGCGTTGCGGGAGTTGCAGGAGTTGCCAAGGGTAGGGCGGGGCCTGCTGTTGCGGGTGGCACTGTTGGCACCCCAGCGATATTGTTGCCCGGTACTGCGCGCAGGAGTAGGGCGGTGACCAGCAGAAAGATCAGAAGGACTGCCAGTGTACCAAGCACCCCCACACCAGTGGAGAATGCCCGATAGTATGGTCGCGGCGGTGCTGGCGGTGACGGTGGCACGCCTGCTGCCTCAGCACGGTTGACGCTAGCCTCCGCTGCTGGACGTTGCCTGAGCCAGCGCCGCGCTGATGGGGGTGCTGAGTGGTGTTCCTGATGCTGAACAACTGGCCCTGGCGCGTTCTGGGCGCTGGGGTTGCCGTTGCGAGGTGCCTGTGCGGCCAGTTGCAGGCGCAGGGTAGCGCGAAAGTCGGCGTCTGGGCTTGCGGCGGGGGCGGCTGCCGGCACGCCCAGATGTTGCGCTAGCAACTGGGCGACTGCCGCCAGGGCGGGGGTGAGCGTTGGTGGTGGCGCTGCTGTTGGGTCAACCCGCAGCAGTTGCTCGTAATCCTCAAAGCGGGCAAGTTGCCCTGCATCGTACTGCTGGTCAGCCATTCTGGGCCTCCTCGGAAATGTAGCCAGCATCGGTCAGGAGTGCGCGCAGTCGTTGTACAGCGCGGTAGCGCAGTTGTTTGATCGCGGCGGGACTGCGTGCAAGGAGGGTGGCAAGTTCATCGCTTGACCACCCCGCATAGGGAAGTTCGATCACCGCGCGTTGTTCGGCGGGGAGTGCAGCCAGGGCTGCCTGCAGTGCGGCGTATTCTGTCTGGGCAATCGCTGCGTCAGCGGGCCCAGGCTGCGGATCAGGCCAGTCTGGTTGGTCTGCTAATGAGGTGGTTGGTCGCCGTCGGTGCTGGTCAGTGACGACATTATGGGCGATGCGGAAGAGCCAGGCGGCAAAGCAGCGATCAGTGTAGCGTCCGAGGGCCGCGAGGGCTTTGGTAAAGACTTCACTGGTGGCATCTTCGGCTAGCGCTCGGTTGCCAAGGCGGGCGTAACAATAGGCATAGATTCGCTCGACATAACGATCATAGAGCGCCACAAACGCCTGCGGATCGGCCTGTGCAGCGGCGACGAGCGCGGTATCAGCGGTATCTGGTGTGGCGTGTTGCGATGTCTCGCAGCTTGGCTTTGCTGCGTGTGACTGTATTGGCAACCAGCCCATTTTCTACATCTCCGTTTATCAGCGTTACAACCTACGCCTGTATAGACGAAAACGGGGGAAGGCGGAAACGGTAACACAGACGCTGCCGAACGTCGTGCTACGAGTGTATGAGGCACCGGTATCCAGCCAGCATAGTAACCGGGCTATTGTTGCTGCACTATTTTGCTGCGGTTGTGCTGGCTTCTGTGGCGCATTATCCTTGTGTTGTAAGTGGTCGGAGGTTTGCTCAAGCAAGGGGAGTATACACACGAATGCGACTCATTCTCGTGCGGCATGGTGAGTCTGTTGCGAATGCGGATGCGATCTATCAGGGTTGGTTGGACTCGCCACTCAGCGCAGTGGGCGAGGCCCAGGCCCAGGCTACAGCCCAGGCGTTGGTGGCGCGGGGCGATATTCGCCCGATCGCTGTCTATGCCAGCCCGTTGCAGCGGGCGTGGCGCACTGGGGAGGCGATTGCGGCGGCGATCGGGCTCACCCCAGAGTCAGTCGAGGGCTTACGGGAAATCAATGTGGGCGATGCAATGGGCGTGACCTATCTGGCAGCGCGGGAGCGTTGGCCGCACCTGGAGGAGGAGCGACGACAGTTGGGGTTGGCCCAGCGCTGGCCCGCTGGGGAATCGGGCCAAGAATTCGGCGCCCGCGTGGCGACGACGCTCGATACCTTGATTGGGCGGCATTGGACAGGAACGGCGGCAACTGCCCCAGATGAGGCGATTATTCTGGCTACGCATGGTGGAACGATTCGCTTTGCCCTGGCCCATCTGCGTGGCGACACGGTGAATGCATGGCCCACCGATCCTGTCCGCAACTGTAGTCTGGCTGAAGTGATCCTGGAGCGGGCGGGGCATCAGGTCGTTGTGCTGGATGATTGCGCACACTTAGGGCTCTGATTTGATTATCTGCTGGCACAAATGATCGAAGAGAACGGCCCAGGGCTTCCCTGGGCCGTTCCTGATCGGTTGCGGTGGGGTAATGCTACTCGGCTGCTGCAGCCTCGGCTTTGTGGAAGCGGGCCATCAGGCGCGACTTCTTGCGAGCAGCGGCGTTGCGGTGAATGACGCCCTTATTGGCTGCCTTGTCGAGGCGGCTGAGTGCTGCGGCCAATGAGGTGGTGGTTTCTTCGCCTGTACCAAGCGCAATCGCCTGTTCAGCTTTCTTAACGATGGTGCGGGTAGCAGACTTGTACGTCTGGTTGCGCACCCGGCGCCGTTCGTTGACTTTGATTCGCTTCAGAGCCGACTTGTTATTGGCCACGCTGGCTTCCTCCCTAACGCATTGGCCGAATAGTTGTCGGCCTGCTTGATAATATCCCTATCGATACCAATCAACTGTATTCACTGCGGTGGTGTGCTTTGGTGCTGGCGTAGAAGCGCACATCACCAAAGACGTGCCTTGCAGCACGCTGCGTAGCAGTGTAGCAGATTGTCGGCATAATCTCAACTCGTCTATCGCGATAAATCCGTCCCTGTGCTACACTGCAGCGTTGTTGGGCAGTGGTTTGCTGTTGGCTAAGCAAGCGGGATTGATTGGCATTGGCGCCAGTCTCAGCCCAGATATGTTGCAGTGCAGGAGCAAGATGAAGGAGCAAGTAGCGCGGCGCGGTATTTACCAAGGCTGGCTGGTGGTCGCTACGGTGACGGTGATGATGGCCATCACCTCTGGTTCGCGCTTCCTCTTTGGGGTGGTGCTCAAGCCGCTGAGTGAAGAATACGGCTGGAGCCGGGAAGCCCTTGGTACTGCGGTGACGATTAATGTGGTCATTATGACCTTACTCCAACCACTGGTTGGGGTCGCGGTTGACCGCTGGGGCTCTCGCCGTATCTTGCTCTGGGGGACTGTGCTGACGGCGTTGCTGAGTCTGCCGATGACGAAGGCAACCCACCTCTGGCAAATCTACCTGTTCTACAGTGTGATCGCGTCACTGGCCTTTGCTGCGGTGAGTCCCGTGAATATCACCAAACTCGTCGGTGGCTGGTTTACCAAACAACGTGGGATGGCGTTATCGATCTCCTCCTCTGGGGCCGCCTTTGGGCAGTTGGCGATTATCCCGATTGCTACCTGGATCATGGCGCATTATGGCTGGCGCGTCAGCTATTGGTCGATTGCGCTGGTCATCCTCCTCGCCATGTTCCCCCTCTGTTTTCTGCTCATTCGCGATGCTCCGCCAGGAGCGAGTGAAGACCCGGCAGTGATGCAGGCGGCAGAGGAAAACCCAGAGCTGGCCCAGATTGAAGATGGCCCGAAGATTTCGATTAAGCAGGCGATACGCATTCCGGCCTACTGGCAGATGTCGTTCGGCTTCTTTGTCTGTGGCTACACGATGGCCTTTACGCAAGTCCACATGGTGCCATATTTTCTGGATATGCCTGAACATAGCCATAGTACGATGCAGCTTGTGGCTTCAACGGCGCTCTCGGTTGTGGGGGCGGCGAGCATTATTGGGGCGATCTCGATTGGATATCTGGCTGATCGGATCGGGCATCGGCAGATGCTGGCCGCTACCTACTTCTTGCGTGGCCTCTCCTATCTCCTGCTCTTACTCGCTGGCCCCAATATGGTGGGGATTTATGCTGCGGCGATTGTGATGGGCGTTTCCTGGACTTCGACGACGCCACTCACCTCTGCTTTGGCAGCCGATATCTACGGACGCTCATCACTTGGCACGATCTTCGGTTTCATCTTTAGTGCGATGAACCTTGGTGTTGGGGTTGGTTCGATGATCGCGGGCCGTGATTATGATATTACGGGCAACTACCAGATGGCGCTGATGGTTAACGCCTTCCTGGGGTTTGCTGCTGCCGCGGTGATCCAGATGATGCGGGTACGCGCATTGACCACGCCAGTCCCGGTTGCTCCCGCCTCATCAGTGCTCACTAGTTCAAGCGCTGACTAAGCGCTAGCGGGCTAGCCCGCAGCGAGCAGGATTCCCTGAAACAAGAAGGTGTCCGGGGGAATTCCCCCGGACACCTTCCTGCTATTGATCATATGATGATTTAGTGCGGGATATGCTCGGCCATGCGGTCGAGCGCCATATCGAGAACTTCGCGCGAGGTCGCAAAGTTCAGGCGCACGCAGTTCTTGCCTAGCCGACCAAACGTTTCCCCTTCATTCAGGCCAACTTTCGCCTGTTCCAGGAAGAAGTGGTAGGCACTTTCGCCCGGGAGGTTCAGCTTGTCACAGTTCAACCAGGCCAGGTAGGTGCCTTGTGGCGCATAGTAATGTACCCCTGGCATCTGCTGGGCGATAAATTCGGTGACATGATCGCGGTTGCTTTCCAATACCTTCAGCACGGCATCAAGCCAGGGCTGGCCATGATGCCACGCCGCGACGGTGGCATCGATCCCCACGACGCTGGTGGAGCCAACCACATAGTCAGGAATGGTTTTGCGGTAGCGGTCGCGCAGTTCCTGGCTGCCAAAGTAAATCAGTGAACAGCGATGGGCCGCGAGGTTGAAGCCCTTACTGGCCGCCATCAGGGTCACCGTGCGGGCGGCGATCTCTGGGCTGATGGTGGCGATCGGGATATGCTTGTGACCGCTATAGATCAGGTCGCAGTGTACCTCATCGGAAATGATGATCAGATCATGCTCAATCGCAATATCACCGATTGTCTGTAGCTCATCGCGGGTGAAGACATGGCCGGTGGGATTGTGGGGGTTACAGAACATCATTACTTTTGCCCCACTATCGGCAGCGGCTTTGCGTAAGCCTTCAATGTCGAGTTCCCATCCCTCGCCCGTATCGCGCATGGGGTTTTCGATCATGCGGCGCCCGGTCTTTTCGACAGTCATCAGGAATGGTGGGTAGATCGGTGTTTGGATAATTGCCCCGTCACCGGGTTCGCTGAGCCCCAGCAGCGAGGTGTAGAGCCCCTGCACCGTCCCCGTCATATTCAGCACAAGATCGGGATTGATATCCCAGTTGAAGCGTTCTTTGACCCGATGGGCGAATGCGCCTGGGAGGGCATCTGCCCCTTGGCGGAAGCCATAGCCATGGTCTTGTTCTTCATAGATCAGCTTGTTGATGGCAGCCTGGACTGGCTCCGCAATTTTGAAATCCATATCAGCAACCCAGGCTGGGATAACATCTTTGGGATAGCGATTCCATTTTGCGCCGCGTCGCGCTCGCAGTTCCTCGTAGCTCATCTCGAATTGATCGCTGCTCACGGTCATGCTGACTCCTTCCTCTTTGAAGTTTTCCACTACCTACGGTCATTGTGCTACGGTTCGATAATCTGTCTTCCTAGATAGCACCAGATAAATCTGTTGTCAAGCGTATCGGTAGACAAGGGGCGAGCAGATTTGCCTTCAAAGCAGGCGTCTGCTATACTCGCGGGCGCATCGTCCTCCGCATGCGGAGGATTTTCTGTGTCGCTGTCCTGCGCTATTGGCACTAGGGCGGCGTCCATAATCAGGGTATCTGCATTCTGGTGCAGCGCTATCCGTGGAGAGAGGGTGAGTAAGAATCATGGCAAACGCAAGTGTGATCCGTGAGATCGAACGGGAGCAGATGCGCGACGACATTCCAGCGTTCCGCCCTGGCGATACCGTGCGGGCGCAGGTGAAAGTCGTTGAGGGTTCGCGTGAGCGAATCCAGGCGTTCGAGGGTGTGGTTATCCGCCGTCGAGCAGGCGGGATCAACGAGAATTTCACGATTCGGCGTATCTCCGCCAATGGGATTGGGGTTGAGCGTACCTTCTTGCTGAATAGCCCGCGCCTGGATCGCATTGAAGTTGTGCGGCTGGGGAAAGTACGACGAGCCAAGCTCTACTACCTGCGTGGGTTGACTGGGCGGGCAGCCCGGATCAAGGAACGGCGGCCCAAGGCTGGCGTTGGCAAGGGTCGGGCGGCTGCCGCCGGAGCCAAGGACGCATAGGAAGCTGCTCGTTCAGCACGATGCTCCCAACGCCCGATCCAATCAGGATCGGGCGTTGGCCTATTAACCGCTAGCATCATACAGGTAGGAATCACCGATGGTCGGCAAAGTACGCCCAGGTTTGGGCCATGAGGCCGCGTTAGCAAAAGCTGGGTACCTGACTATTGCCGGAGTTGACGAAGCTGGCCGCGGCGCTTGGGCTGGGCCGCTGGTCGCGGCGGCGGTCGTGTTGCCTGATCTGACGATGACCAGACGGGCGACGTTGTTGCGCCAGTTGCGGGCGGTGCGCGATTCGAAGCAACTTCAGGCCGCCCAACGCGAGGCCGCGCTGATTACTATTGAGCGATTAGCGCGCGCGATTGGCGTTGGCTGGGTGCCTGCCCCCGAACTGGATCAGCTTGGCTTAGGGGCGGCCAATCGGCTTGCCTGGGAGCGTGCGATCGCGGCCCTGGCAATCCCACCCGATCATCTGTTGCTGGATGCGTTTCGGTTGCCCGCTTCGCCACTACCGCAAACGTCGATCGTGCGGGGCGACAGTATTTGCCTGTCAATCGCGGCGGCCTCCATTGTGGCGAAGGTCACGCGTGATCGGGCGTTAATGGTGCTGGCAGCACAGTATCCCGCCTACCAGTTCGCACGTCATAAAGGCTATGGTACTGCACAGCACCAGGCCGCCCTCGCTGAGTTTGGGGCCTGTCCTGAGCATCGGCAGTCGTTTGCGCCATTGAAGCGATTTACCCTGGCTAGGTCAGTGGATGAATGATCACCGCCCAGCGCGCAAACGCCTTGGCGATTTTGGCGAGGAGTATGCCGCGCAGTTGCTGCTGCGGCAGGGGTATCAGATCGTGGTACGCGGCTGGCGTTGTGCCGCGGGCGAGATCGATATTACCAGCATTGATGGTGAGGAATTGGTTTTTGTTGAGGTGCGTACCCGGCGTGGCGGTCGTTTTGGCACTCCAGAGGAGTCCATTATGGGGACGAAAGCTGCGCGACTACTACGACTGGGACTGCATTTCTTGCAGGAACACCCTGAACATCAGCATCGGATCTGGCGGATTGATCTGGTTGCGATTGTCCTTGATGCTCAGGGGCGATTGGTGCGGGTCAGCCATCATGTAAACGCCGTTGAAACGTGATACTCTACGTAAAGCTCTGGTGAATCCAGGTGAATAGTATACTTAGTCTGATTGGTCGGGCCGTGGAACGGGCGACACGGGTAGCACCGACCGCAGGAGGGGTAGAATGTCAGAACAAACACCGACACCGGGTGCTAACCCCAGCCCGAATGAGGATGTCATTATCCATGAACGCCCGCAACTGCGTCGACCAATTTTGCTCGCTGCTTTTGAGGGTTGGAATGATGCCGCCGAAGGGGCGACCTCGGCACTCGAATTCTTGCAGGATACCTGGTTAGCGACCACGTTTGCCGAGATTGATGCCGAGGAATTCTACGACTTTACTGAAGTGCGGCCAATGGTTCGGCTGAAAAACAACAATGAGCGGAAGATTGACTGGCCCTCAAACGAGTTTTCCTACTACATCAACCCCGATGGCGACCGCGACTTCATCCTTTTTATCGGGGTGGAGCCCTCATTGAAGTGGCGACGGTTTACCCGCGCTTTCCTCGCGGTCGCCCAAGAGTTTGGGGTCAGCAGTATGATCTCCTTGGGGGCGTTACTGGCCGATGTGCCTCACGCACGACCATCGCGGGTAAATGTCTCCGCTACAGACCCTGAATTGCGGGCGCGGTTAGGCCGCCAAGCAGCCCGTGCTTCACGATACGAGGGACCGACAGGCATTACGAGCATTATCACTGAGGCGTGCAGTAAAGCGGGGATACCAGGCGCGAGCTTCTGGGGCCACGCCCCGCATTATCTCTCGGCCTCGCCGAACCCAATGGTTACCTTGGGGATTTTGCGTCGTCTGGATGAATTGCTCGATCTGAATCTTGATTTACGGGAGATCGTCAGCGAAGCCGAAACGTTTGTCAGCCAGGTCAATGAAGCGGTGGCGCACGATCCCGAAGCAACCTCCTACATCAATAGTTTGGAGTCGCAGAGCGACGAAGAAGAGGAAGAAGACGATAATCCTGAATCGTTCCGGCGGCCACGGAATACCGGGCAGGGTCTGATTCAGGATGTCGAGGAGTTTCTGCGGCGCCGCCGCTCGAACGACGAATAAGGTGTCTCAACAGTAACCAGGGCTAATAGATGCGCTCGCGTAAGGCGTCCGGGGCCGAGAGGGTAATCGTGTCGCGGTCGATCGCCAATATGCCACGATCGGCATACGCATTCAGGCAGCGATTGACACTTTCCCGCGTGCTACCAACCAGGGCGGCGAGTTCACTTTGGTTGAGGCGGAGATCGATGCGTAGCCCTTGAGCCGTTTGTACTCCATGCTCATCAGCCAGGGCCAGTAACTGCTTGGCGAGTCGTCCGGGTAGATCCAGAAAGAGAATATCCTGCACAAGATCATCGGTGCGGCGCAGGCGTTCGCCCAACACCCCCAGTAATGCCGTGGCGACTTCGGGATGACGGCTGAGGAGGGCGGTGAAGCTATCGCGTTCGAGTGTCAACGTTTCGGTCGCTTCCAGGGCTACGGCACTGGCCGATCGCTCACCACCGTTAAGTAAGGCGAGTTCACCAAAGCAGTCTCCTTCGTTGGCAATACCAACCGTCACCTCGCGGCCTTCAGCGGAAGCTAAGACGAGCTTCACCACGCCGCGTACCACGATATGCAGGGTGGTGCCAGGATCATCGCGGTGGAAGATCGTCGTCCCTGGGCGATACTGCCGCAGGCGTGTGCGACCAGCCAGCCACTCGAGATCTTCGTCGGCCAAGATTGCCAGAATCGGAGCCTGGCGAAGGGTTGCAATATTCGACACGGCTTTTACCCGCCTTCGGTTATAGCAAGCAGTGACGACAGTCGCGTTGGCTGATTGTACGTGATTGGGCCTTGCGGAGTACAGCCGACTGGCAAATGCTCCTTGCTGATGCTACCCGTAGATAGTATCTTCTCGCGAACAAGCGGACAACGCGCAGTGCGGCGTGAATAGGAGGTGATTATGCTCTATCGCAACGATTCAGCGGGAGTGATCGGCATCGCGCAACCTGCCCACGCCTGGGTCTCTGGGCAGCTAGCGCGGGCGTGGGGGAATGAACGATTTGGCGTCATTGCCCCCTATGCTGAACTGTGTCTCGCTGCCGAGCAGCACGATATTGGGATGGCTGCATGGGAGAATGCCCCCACCCTTAATCCGCAGACAGGGCGAGCGTACTCCTTTCTGGAGTTACCCGAACCGCTGCATACCGAAATCTTTGCTGCCGCCTCGCGGCTGTTAGTTTCACAGAATCGGTATGCGGCGCTGCTGACTTCGCGGCATTTTACGGGCCTGGCCAGTCGCCACGACCTGGAGACTGATCCGCCAAACGTGGCGCAGGCGATTCGCAATTACCTAGATCAGGAAGAACTGTGGCAAACTGCGTTGACCGCCAGTTTGTTGGAGGATCCCGCCTATGCGCCATATGTAGCACCAGTGGTCTTGGCCCGTAACAGCAGTCTCCTGGCGGTGTGGGATTGGTTCTCGCTGCGCTTGCTGATGGGGTTTACGGAGCGTACCACTATCTCTGATGTGCCGATGGGTACGACAAAGCTGACCCTGCACCTGACGCAAACTGAGGCTGATCCGATGACAATCACTGTTGACCCCTGGCCGTTTCAAGGAGAATTGGTGGTTCTGACTTGCGAAGGGCGCAGGCTGGGCGCACCAGTGTCTGACGAAACTGCCTTACACGCTGCGTTAGCACAGGCCCCATGGGTGACGTTACGATTTACCTTACAGCCAGGAGGAGCGTGAGATGAAGATCAGTGAAGTGCGCTATTTCCAGGTTTTTGGGCGGACCGATCTGCCAGGTGCGGAGGAACGCCAGAGCCAGATGCTCGATATTTACCCTGAGTTTGCCGCCCGCGGTGTCGCTGCGCGTACTGAGGATGGGATTCTCTCGGCGACCTATGTGGAGATTGCCACTGATGAAGGGCCAACGGGAATCTTTGGGCCGATCTTTCCTGAGCAAGTACCCCTGATTCGGGCAAGGCTCGCCCCATACCTGATTGGCGCAGATCCGCTGGCGGGTGAACGGCTCTGGGATATTCTCTATCGTCAGGATCGCCACGCCCGCAAAGGTTATCAGATGATGGCGATCAGCGCGGTTGATTGTGCGCTCTGGGATTTACGGGGCAAAGTTGCCAACGAACCAGTCTATCGCTTGCTTGGTGGTCCCACGCGCGAGCGGGTTGCCTGCTATGCCTCGATGCTGGGCTTTAGCCATGATCCAGGCCTGATTCGTGAGCGGGCACAGCAGATGGCCGCTGTCGGGTTCAAGGCGCAAAAGTGGTTCTTCCGCTATGGGCCAGGGGATGGTCTGGAGGGGATGGCGAAGAATGTCGCGATGGTGCGTACCGTACGCGAAGCTGTTGGCCCTGAGATAGAGATCATGCTGGATGCCTTTATGGGGTGGGATGCTCCCTACACGATCCGTATGTTGCAACGGATTGAAGAATACCAGCCACGCTGGATGGAAGAACCTGTGCCGCCCGATCGGCTGGCCGACTTTGCCGAGATTCGCCGACAGACCAAGATTCCGATTGCCACGGGCGAACACGAATATACCCGCTGGGGCTTTCTCACGTTGTTGCAGACTGCGGGCGTCGATGTGATTCAGGCTGATCCCGATTGGTGTGGTGGCATCAGTGAACTGGTGAAGATCGGTACACTGGCATCGGCGTTTGGGCGGCAAGTGTTCCCCCACGGCCATTCGGTGCCAGCTGCCCTCAATGTGATTGCCTCACAACCCCTTGGGGTTTTCCCGATGGTTGAATATCTCGCAAAATATCAGCCATTTGCCCAATACTTCCACACCATGCAGTTGCGTCCAGAGGGCGGTACATTACCATTGCCAACCGCCCCAGGGCTGGGGATTGTCATTGACGAATCGAAGGTAGAACGCCGCGTCGACCATTGATTCTTGGGGAAAGAGGGAGGGCTTTGGCTGGCTAGCAACATGCCTGTGTGCCCAGCGGGGAGATGCGTACCCATGATCAGGACTATTGGGCGATGGTGACCGCCTGTAGCTGCACGTAGACTGCATAGTACAGGGCGATATGGCCAAGCATTTACCTGAAGCCTGCCCTGATACTGTGCGTTGTAGAGATAGCGTAACGATGATGGTACAGCATGAACTGAATACTGCAGAGCCACCGCTGCTGACGACTATGGTCGCTCCCGCTCTCGTTCCTGCGGCGGAGCAAGAACCGCGAACAGTGTTAATTATTCGTGTTGGCACCAGCCGTGCGGCGCTCTCGGTCTTACCGATCGTACGGATCGTGCCAATGGCGGCGCTGACCCCGATCTTCGAGCCGCCGTTTGGCGTGGTGGGATTCGTACCAATGGGGGCTGAACTGCTCCCAGTAATTGATCCTCGAGTCTACCTGGCCCAGGAACGTGTTGCGCCACATCCCAGTCAATACCTCGTTGCTGTTCAGGCGGCAACCACCTTTTTCCTCTGGTGCGATCAGGTCGAACAGGTCGTGACTGTACCAGCAGCGATGATCAGTGCGATAGCAGTGCCAGAGCAGAGCGTTGCCACCCAGCTTGTCCGCCTGGATGATGATTTTCTGCCGCTCCTTAATCTTCAACGGTTCGATCCTGGGCCATTGGTTCAGGCTGATAGGATGCAGGGGAGAGCGACCCAGTGAATAGACCAGGGCTTCCCCCGCTTTCAGCAGCCCTGCGGCAGGCCTTACGGGGGCTTGTTGCTGATCGCACGGGTATCGTCCTGAATGCTACACAAATACACAGCCTAGACAACCTGATGGCGGAAATGTGTGTGCAGACCCAGCCACCATTAGCGGCCGACCAGCTTTATCAAGCATTTGTTGCGGGTGAGTACCCAGAACTCTTTGCGGATTTCATCGCTCGCCTGACGATCGGGGAGACCCATTTCTTCCGAGTCGCTCCCCAGATCCACACATTGAGTACCGTCGTTTTGCCAGATCTTCTGGCCCAACGGGCGGCGACGCGCAAGCTTAATATTTGGTCAGCGGGATGCTCGACGGGTGAGGAAGCTTATACATTGGCAATTCTGCTGCATGAGGCATTGCCCACAATCAAGGATTGGCGCGTGCGTTTGGTTGGCACTGATCTGAGTGGCCCTGCACTAGCCCGGGCGGAACGTGCGGTCTATCGAGCCTGGTCATTTCGGGAGACCCCAACGAGAGTGCGGCGACAGTATTTCACCGATCAGGGCGGAACCTGGCAGCTCGATAACTCGATTCGGCAGATGGTGGACTTTGGGTATATGAATCTGGTTGAACCAGGGCTACCCGCGCTCTTCCATAAGCTTCTGCCGCTGGATTTGATTGTCTGCCGCAATGTCACGATCTACTTTAGCCCAGAGGTTTGCCAGCAGTTGTATCGTCGATTTGCTGACTTGTTGGCCCCTGATGGATGGCTGCTACTTGGGCCATCCGACCCGATCCCCGCTGAACAAACCTTTACTCCGCTCTATCTTGAAGGAGCGATTTGTTGGCGCAAACCAGCTGCCGCCTCGCTGAAGCGCACTGCCACCGTACCTGCACCACCAAAGATGACCAGTGTAGCGATTGAGCCAGCATCCGTTTCTCGTGTTCCTCGTAGACAATCCCCAGCAAAACCAGTGAAGGCTAGCCCTGACCTTGATACGGTGCGAAATCTGGTGGCTGCCGGACAGGTGGCGACGGCCCAGCGTGCGCTCAAGGCGATGCTTGCGACAGCACCATTATCCGCCGAAGCGCATTTGCTCTTAGGGTTGATTGCCCTCGATAGCGGGGATATTCCCGCAGCGGTAGAAAGTCTACGGCGGGCTACCTTTCTCAAAGAGGATGATCCGCTCGCGCAGTTTGGCCTGGGACGTGCCTATCGCGCGACCAACGATCTTCCCCGGGCTCGTGCCGCGTTTCGGCAGGCCCGGCGTGTGTTAGCCGCCTTACCAGATAATGACCCGATTATTGGTGATGAGGCACTCTCCGTAGCGCGCTTGCGTGAAGCAGTTGATACCCAACTGACTATCCTTGGGGTGATTGGAGGTTGATCATGGGGATGACCCCTGAGTTTGCTGAACTCACCCCTGGCCTGACGCCTGAAGAACAACTCTTACAAGCGCGCGCCCGCGCTTATGCGCTGCAAGAATCGCTGTCCGCTGTAGCTCCTTCCCCAGTTGGTAAGGCCATGCTGATTTGCCGTCTGCACAATGAACACTACGCGCTTGATCTGACTTGGCTCAGCGCGGTGCAACCAGTGCGCGATCTGACGCCGCTGCCGTGTGTGCCGTCATTCGTTGCCGGGGTATTGAATGTCCGTGGCACTGTGCTGACAGTGCTTGATCTGGCCCAATGCCTGGAGCTTGGACCAACAACGATTACTCCCAACACGGTAATCGTTCTCACCGATTGTGCCAACGACGGCGAAGCTGGCTTAGTGGGGTTGCTGGTTGACGAGGTTATCGCCGTGCGCTCGCTCGATCTCACGCAATTAGCCCCTACGTTTTCCAATGATCCCACTATTCGGGGGATTGCCGAGGCCGAAATTGTTGTCCTGGATCTGCCGGCATTATTGACTGATAACCGAGTTGGCGTTTATGACGAAGGAAGATGATATTACCTAGGTACGTGAAAGACTACGTTCAACCGTAGCATTCCTGGTGTAAAAGAGGCAAGGGAAGATGACAGCAGATACTCAACAGCGTGCAGGAACACCGCTAGCGGAGCAAGAGTTATATCGGCGGCAGGGAATCAATGGGTGGTGGGATAACCAGTCATTGATGAGGAAAATGGGCTGGGCCTTCACCGCCCTGATCACGCTGATGGCGGTGCAGGCAGCATTCAGCTATCAGGCAAACCAGGAAGGTGTCCAAGCGACGCAAATAGTACGTCATAGTAATGAAGTGATCCTCAACACAGGCGAAGCCTATCGGGCCGTTGTGGATATGCAAAGTGGTATACGTGGCTACTTTCTCTCTGGACAGGATGAGTTTCTTGTGCCCTATCAAGATGGCCGTAAGTCTTTTGCTTTGCACATCGCTGAGCTTAAGACACTGACGGCTGATAACCCTGACCAGCTCAAACGCTGGGCAGATATTGAGGCACGGGTCGCAATCTACCAGACCAGTTATGCTGAACCAGGGATTGTTATTCGGAAAGATATCAATAATCAACGGGCAACTATCAATGATATGACTACCTATGTTTCGCTTGGCGTAGGGAACCAGCAAGTCGCTGACATTCGCGAGATATTTAACCAGGCAATTGCGGCAGAAGGGGTGCTGCTCAATAACCGCGCCCAGGTGAACGATATGACGCAACGACGGGTGCAAGTTGTGATGCTTGGTGGCGAAGTTCTCGTCATTGGCTTTGGGATTTTGATTGCGTGGGCAGTGGCCCGTAACCTGAGAGAGATGGTGAGGATGATGTCGCGGGCGGCAACGGCCATTGCTGAAGGTCGCCAAGATTTCCGCGTCAACTATCAATCGAACGATGAATTTGGGCAATTGGCTACGGATTTCCGGCGGATGATTGCCTACCAAAACCGAATGGCCCTTGCCGCGAACGCGATCTCGCAAGGCGATCTGCGAGAAAAGGTGGAGCCGCTGTCTGAGCATGACGCGCTGGGCACATCGTTTGCCCGCATGAGTAGTAACTTGCGCGGGATTGTGGCGACCTTGCAGGAGGATACCGGGCAACTTGCCAGTGCTGGTATGGAAATTAATGCTGCGGCAACACAACAGGCGACTGGCGCAACTGAGCAGTCGGCAGCGATTGCTGAAACGACGGCAACCGTTGATGAAGTGCGAGCCTCGGCAGAGCATACCCTGACCCTGGCCCAGCGGGTGACAGAAACAGCCAATGAGGCAAATCGTGTTGCAGACGAAGGGGCTGCCGCGATCCAGCACTCCACCGACGTTATGGCCGATATTCGTGAACGGACGCAATCAATCGCGGAAAATATCTTGGTGCTGTCGGAGCAGAGTCAGCAAATCGGTGAGATTATCACGACGGTGAATGACATTGCTGATCAGTCGAACTTGCTAGCACTCAACGCGGCGATTGAAGCCAGTAGAGCAGGGGAACATGGCAAGGGGTTTGCTGTTGTTGCGCAGGAAATTCGCACCTTGGCCGAAGGCTCGAAAGGCGCAACAAACCAGGTGCGCACCCTTTTGTCAGATATTCAGCGCGCGACCAACGCCACCGTAATGGCGACAGAACAAGGGATGAAGGGGGTCGATTCTGGGGTGTTGACGATTGAGCGTGCTGGTGCAACGATCGACGAACTCGTTGAGGCAATTCGTCAGGCAGCAGGCTCAGCCACCCAAATTACCGCTTCAGTGCGTCAGCATGTTATCGGCATGGAACAGATTTCGGCAGCGATGCGGGATATTAATCATGCAACTTCGCAGAATTTGAGTGCGGTGAATAATACTCAGCGCGCCGCAGCTGACCTGAATGATTCTGCGGTGCGTTTGCGTGAGCTTACCAAGCGCTATCAGATGTAGACACGCCTGGGTCAATCTCTAGTGCATACCTCGAAAAGGTAGGTAATGGACGAGCGCGATAGCCTATGTTCGCAACTGAATAATACCTTTACCGTGGAACTGCACGAGCGCCTTGCCCTGCTTGATCGTGACCTGCAAGCGTTGGCAGCCCTGCCTGTGGCTGCTTCAGCCTTGCCGCAACTGGATACGCTCTACCGTACGGCCTATCATCTCCAAGGGGCGGCCCGCGCTGTGGATAGCCGCGATATTGCGCGCCTTGCGGGGGGGCTGTCGAGCGCGTTTTCTCAGGCATCTGCACAAACTATTTCCCGAGATGCAAGATGGTTTGATACGCTGCGACGCGCCTTGAATTTTTTTCCGACAATCATTGCGGCAGGCCAGCCTGCTGACTATTCCGCCGCTCTCTTTGACTTACTGGCTGATCTTGAGCCAGATCGTCCAATGCCGGCTACTCCACCAGCATTCCCGACGTTGCCCGATCTCGACCCGCCTGCCGCGCCGGCGCCAGCAGTGGGGGTTACTGCAATGCCACCGGCAACGCCAAGCGTGGTGACAACTGCTGACGTGGTCAGTGCAGATACCGCTCCTCTGCCAACGGCTCGACCAGCGAGCGCGGGCGAGTCGGTGCGGGTTAAGGTGGATAAACTTGACGCACTCTTTGATGACACTGGTGAGTTGGCCGTTGTCCGGGGGCGGGTCCAGCAGCGGTTGCGTGAGGTAAGGGGGCTCCGTGATCAATATGCCATTACCCGGCGTGACCTGCGCACTATTCAGCGCAAGCGTACAGGATTGCGCCAGCAGCTGATGACCTTACCAAACCCAACCGTGATCCTCAGAGAGTTTGACCAATTGGGGCGGATTGCCGCCAGCACTGAACAGCAACTGGCCGAATTCGGGGCGCAAATTACCATTCTTACCAATCGTCTGCGTGATGATCTCAGTCAACTCGAAATGGTGAGTGGTGCGCTTGCTGATGGGGTACTTGCAGTACGGTTGTTGCCTGTCTCAACGGCGTTTGGCCCATTCGAGCGGTTGGTTCGTGACCTTGCGCGTGAACATGGGAAGCAGATCAGCTTGCATCTTGAAGATCGACCGATTGAGATCGACCGTAATATCCTGGATCGCTTGCGTGATCCGCTGATGCATATGTTGCGGAATGCCATTGATCACGGGATAGAACGACCTGAGATACGCATTGCAGCGGGCAAGGGGCCAACTGGTACAGTGTCGCTCACCGTTGTACCACGCGGTGGGGTGGTTGAGTTTACCTTGGCTGATGATGGCGTAGGGCTCGATCCAGGCAAGCTACGGCAGGCAGCAGTGCAGAAAGGGTTACTCACTGCAGCCCAGGCCGACACCCTTGATGATGACGCTGCCCGCGCCCTGATCTTTCATCCAGGATTTTCCACCTCCGATACCATTACGGCGACATCGGGACGTGGGGTGGGCATGGATGTGGTCCGTGAGGAAGTGATCCGCTTAGGCGGACGGGTGCAGATCGCCAGCGACGTTGGTCGTGGGACCGTCTTTACCGCCATTGTCCCCCTCACGCTGGCTACAACCAAAGCAATTGTAGGTGAGGTTGGTGGGCAAAAATTCGCGCTACCGCTGATCGCTGTGGAGCGCATGGGCCGCATCCGGCGTACGCAGTTTGTGTATGTTGAAGGTCGTCAGACGATTACGTTAGAGGGGCGACCGCTGCCAGCGATTGCCTTAGAAACGATTCTGGGCTTGCCTCCAGCACCAGTAGTCGATCCGCAACAATGGCGGCCGTATCTAATAGTGCGCCAGGAGGAGCAGCGCTGTGCTTTGCTGGTGGATCACCTGTTTGATGAACAGGAACTGGTCGTCAAGCCGCTAGGCTGGCCCTTGCGGCGGGTGCGAAACCTGAGCGGTGTCGCGGTGCTTGGTTCAGGGGAAATTATTACATTGCTGAATCCCACCGACCTCCTGCAAAGCGTGGACAATCCCGCGCGCCTGAGTCGATTGTCCACCATTCCCGCTGTGACTGACGAGATTACTCTGCCGGCTGCAGCGCACAACCAGCGGGTGCTGGTTGTTGATGACTCGCTGATGACCCGTACGCTAGAGCGGAGTATTTTGGAGGCTGCTGGCTACAGTACCGTAGTGGCCACAGACGGGGTTGAGGCGCTGGCTCTGCTTGAGCGTGAACCAATTGATCTGGTGGTGAGCGATGTCGAGATGCCGCGAATGGATGGTTTTGGCTTGACCACGGCGATTCGCCGGAATGAACGTCTGCGGCAAATCCCCGTCATTCTGATGACCTCGCTTGATGCCCCAGAGCATCGCGAACGTGGCGTTATCGCTGGGGCTGATGCTTATCTCACCAAAGGCAGCTTTGACCAGGGGGAACTGCTCGAAACTATTGGGCGCTTATTATGAGCAAGCACTCGACATTTAATACGGCGACACCAGTACGTGTGCTTGTGGTTGATGATTCCGATTTGCAGCGCAGTTTGCTGATAATGATGCTGGAGCGCGATCCGGCAATTCAGGTTGTGGGGCAGGCGCGTAATGGTGAGGAAGCGTTAGCCCGCACCGCGACATTGCATCCAGATGTCATCACGGTTGATTTACAGATGCCAGGTATTGATGGCCTGGAAACAACGCGCCGCATTATGCAGCAGTATCCAACGCCCGTGGTGCTGGTGGCGATGGCCGTTTCCCCTGCAGATCAACGCCTGGTTGGTGAGGCATTGGCCGCAGGCGTGCTGGCCGTAGTCGCCAAGCCCTCAGCGGGGCCGGGCAGCGAACGAGCGGTTGCTGAGCTGACTGAGACGGTGAAGCGAATGGCCGAAGTGCGGGTGATTCGGCGGCGTCAAGCGGAAGTAGCGCATGCTGAGCCTGGAGAAGATGCTGTCGCGGCGCCTCCGCTCTCTCTTGTGAAAACGATCTGGCCCCAGGGCATCGATATCGTGGCGATTGGTGCTTCTACTGGTGGCCCTCAGGTTTTACAGACGATCCTTACGAAGTTGCCAGCAACCTTCCGGCCCCCAGTGCTGATTGTGCAGCATATTGCGGAGGGCTTTGGCTCCAGTATTGCTACCTGGCTCGGCCCGCAATGTGCGTTACCATTTAATCTGGCGGAGGCAGGCACGATATTGAATCGACCAGGAATCTATTTAGCCCCTCCTGGTAAACACTTGATCGTGCAGGGGCAACGCCTTGCCTTCAGCACTGAACCACCCATTCGCGGGCATCGCCCTTCTGCAACAATCCTCTTTCGTTCGGTAGCCGCTGCCTATCAGCAGCGGGCAGTAGGGATTCTGTTAACCGGGATGGGGGATGATGGTGCCGTTGGCCTAGCTGCGATGAAGCAGGCCGGTGCGGTGACGATTGCCCAGGATGAGGCGAGTTCCGTCGTTTTTGGGATGCCAGGTGCAGCAGTAGCCCTCGGGGTTGTTGATTACATCCTGCCACCACACGGTATTCCGCCATTGTTGCTCCACCTGACTAGCGCTACACCAGCGACCAATCAAACACGATAGGTAGCGCAGAAAGGACCGCTGATGGGACTTGATCTCGAGTCGTTTCTTGATGAGTTTCGTACTGAAGCAACGCATCACCTTGGTGTACTCAATAGCCAGTTGCTTCTCTTGGAACGAAACCCAGACGATCTGACGCCTGTGCGTACCATGTTTCTTTCTGCCCACACATTAAAAGGGGCGGCGGCAATGATGGATCTCGCGGCAGTGGAGGCCTTGGCTCACGCCATCGAGGATGTTTTAGCGCCACTACGGGAGCAACAGCAGCAACTGAATAGTCAGACCGCCGATTGCCTGTTTCAGGCTTTCGATCTGCTGGATGAGCGGATTCAGCATGATGTGCCCAGCGGGTCGCCTGTTGATGCCGCGATCACAGCAATGGTAGAACGGTTGCAACGGGCGATTCAGCCTGAGGATCAGGCGACACCGCCTGATCTTCCCCCCGCCGCTGCCCTGTCTCAGGCCAGCCCCCGTGTATTAGTGGTTGAGGCCTCGGCAACGGTGCGGCTGTTGCATCAGGCCGTGTTGATCCGCAGTGGCTATACCGTTGATGCCGTTGAAGATAGTGCGGAGGGGATCGCCCTGGTTGCCGCGCAGCCGTATCAGTTGATTGTGATTGGCCGCGAACTGGCCGAAGGCCCGGCCACCGATTTTTTGGCTATTATGCAGCAATATGTTGCCCCTGAGCGTTTCCCGCCAATCGTGATTACGCAAAGTGATGAGGAGATACCCACGCTGCCGATACCACACGGTGCCTTCCTGACGGTTGCCCCGTTGGAGCAGGAGGGCCTGACTGCGCTGGCACAGCAACTCTTGCTGGTATAGCCCTGCGCCAGGATCAGGTAGCTGGCTGATAGATGACTACGCGAGAACGCCCGGTTCGTTTCGCTTCGTAGAGGGCTTCGTCAGCTTGCGCGATCAACTGGTCGCTCCTGTTCATGCCACTTGGTGTGATTGAGGCGACACCAACACTGGCCGAGATCATCTTTCTATTCGCTGAAGCAGCGTGTGGAATTTGCAGGGCAAGTACACTATCGACCAGGCGCTGGCCGACGATAACGCCACCATCTAGATCAGTATTTGGCAGGAGGATAGCGAATTCCTCGCCACCATAACGAGCGGCGAGGTCAGTTGAACGATACGCGATGGAGCGGAAGGCCTCGCCAACCTGCACCAGGCAGCGGTCGCCCTCCTGGTGGCCGAAGGTATCGTTATATTGCTTGAATTCATCAATGTCGGCGAGGAGCAGGGTGATACTGCTATTGTCGCGAATTGCGCGCGCCCACTCACCTTGCAGTACCTGATCAAAGCAACGACGGTTCGCAAGCCCAGTCAGGGGATCAGTCAGGGAGAGTTGGCGTAGCTGCTCGTTCGCCTGGGCGAGTTGCTCTGAAACCAGCAGCAGATCACGCTCGCGGGCTTCGCGGCGATCGATCTCATTTTTCAGGCGTAAGGCGGCACCAACCCGTGCCAACAGTTCAACTTCGTTGATCGGCTTCGTAATAAAGTCGGTCGCCCCAGCCTCGAATGCACTCCGTAGGGTCTCAGGATCGTGCATTGCGGTTACCATAATTACGGGGATTTTCTTCAGCTGCTCCGATGCTTGCAACGTTGTGATTGCCGTGATTCCATCAAGATCAGGCAGGACCATATCCATCAGGATGAGATCAATGCTGCTGGGGTTTGTATCGTCAGCACAGCGCAGAATTGCAAAAGCGGACTCCCCGGAATCGGCAGTGAGAACATCCGTATGCCCCACGCGCCCAAGCAAGCGGATCAGCATTGACCGCATCAGTGGGCTATCTTCGACGACCAGAATCCGCCCAGTGGCGGCGGGTGGATCGCCCGCTATAGTGCTATCTGGTGAGTATGTAGTACTCTGCATCTGTCGCTGATCCGTTGCCAAGCGTTCCTCAACCGTTGCGCTACTCCGTTCGCTTTTGGTATTAGTATAGGCGAACGAAAGCGGATCTGCGTGGCCCATTTGTCTGACCCAATGGTATACTGAAAGGCGATTATGCCAGAAATTGGCTTGCCCTGTGAACAATCCTTGCACAGCGCAAAGCGATAATTGGGATGGAGTAACGACGATGGCTGGGCATTCAAAATGGAAGCAGATTAAGCGGCAGAAAGGCGCTGCGGACGCGAAGCGTGGGCAGGTCTTTACGAAGATTGCGCGAGAGATTACTGTCGCCGCCCGTCTTGGTGTGCCCGACCCAGAGGCGAATTTCCGCTTGCGGATTGCGATTCAGAAAGCACGTGCCGAGAATATGCCGAATGAGAATATCAAACGGGCAATCGAACGGGCCGGGAGTAGCGGCGGTAGCGATAATTTTGATGAGATCTATTACGAGGGCTACGGGGTAAGCGGGATGGCGATCATGATCAAAGCCCTCACCGATAATCGTAACCGCACCGTTGGGGAAGTACGGGCGGTGCTGACTCGCGGTGGTGGTTCCCTTGGTGAGTCTGGCTCAGTTGGGTTTCTCTTTGATCAGATCGGGCTCATCGTCGTGAAGACTGAGGGTGCTGATATCGATGACCTGTCACTGCAAGCGATCGATGCTGGGGCGCAGGATATTCGCACCGAAGGGGTAGCCGAAGAGACGATTGAAGTGATTACCGCGCCAACGGAGTTGAAGCTGGTGCAGGATGCGCTGGAAGCAGCGGGCCTGACGATTGATGACGCGCAGATTACAATGCAACCGAAAACGATGATGACGCTTGATGAAGGGGACACCTTGAAAGGGGTGCGCCTGATCGAGCGACTCGAAGACCTCGATGATGTGCAGGAGGTCTACACCAACCTGGAAGTTTCTGACGAGATTCTGGCCCAGGTCTAGTCAGTAAATTCGCACGATGGAGTCGCCAGCGCAGTATGCTCCGCTGGCGACTCGTTGCTTAATCAGGCGACAAGGGCAGGTGGCTGATGATTACGCTGGGGATTGATCCAGGCACGGCAATTATGGGGTTTGGCGTCGTTGAAGGCGATACTGACCCACGCCCGGTGACGTATGGCGTCTTACGCACGACTAATGACCTGCCGATGCCGCAGCGTTTGGTCACGCTCTACGATGGGGTACGCGAACTGATCGCCACCTATCGCCCAGATGTACTGGCGATTGAACAGCTCCTCTTTGGGCGTAATGTGACGACGGCGATTGCGGTGGGGCAGGCCCGCGGAGTAGCGTTGCTCGCCGCTGCCCAGGCGGGCATGACCGTAGCCGAATATAAGCCAGCCCAGGTGAAAGAGGCAGTAGTGGGCTATGGGAAGGCCGAGAAGGCCCAGATGCAGGAGATGGTGCGGATGTTGCTGGAACTGGAAACTGTGCCACACCCTGATGATGCCGCCGATGCCCTGGCGATTGCCATCTGCCACGTGCATACTGCGCGATTTCTCGCCACTGCCCAGCGCTATGGGCGCTAATCATTCACCTCTTTTCCCTTGCTGTTGGCGTACAATCGTGAATAACGTGCCGATACTGGTGCTATCCAGGAGTAGATAAATTGTGCCAAAGTCTGGTCGCGAACGGTTAGACGAAGCATTGGTGGCGCGCGGTTTAGCCGAGTCGCGCAGTCAGGCGCGGGCGTTGATTATGGCTGGGGTTGTCCGTGTTGACGGCCGGGTGGTCGATAAGCCAGGGATGCCGCTGCCCGCCGGCCCGATTGCAGTGGCCCACGGCGGTCGCTTTGTCTCACGCGGGGGCGAAAAGCTGCAAGGCGCACTTGACCAGTTTGCCATCGATCCAGCAGGGTTGATCTGTGCCGACCTGGGGGCGAGTACTGGTGGCTTCACTGATTGCCTATTGCAAGCGGGTGCTGCCCGCGTGTATGCCGTGGATGTGGGGCGGGGACAACTGCACTGGAAGTTGCGCCAGGATGAACGGGTGGTGGTCATTGAGCGGCAGAACGCGCGCTATCTGGAAGGGTTGCCTGAGCCGATCGCGCTGGTTGTGGCTGACCTTTCCTTCATTTCCCTGACCCTGATTTTGCCAACTATCCGGCGGTTATTAGCCCCCACTGGGCAAGCGATCACCCTGGTGAAACCGCAGTTTGAGGCGGGGCGCGAGGCGGTTGGGAAAGGTGGCGTGGTGCGTGATCCCGCTACCCATCGTGCGGTATTGCAGCGTTTTCTGGCTGATGCAGCGCAGGCAGGCTTTGTGGTCAGCGCCCTGGGCGTCTCACCGCTGCGGGGACCAGCAGGGAACGTAGAGTTTCTGGCCCACTTGCGCCTTGATCATCCGTTGACCGAAACCGCAGTTGATCCGCATCGTCTGATTGCGGCGGCGATGGCTGGGGTTGCGCCAACTGCCGAGACTGCTATAGCTGCGCCTGATCCAGCACCTCATGATCCTGGCTAATCGCTGTTCAGGGATTGGTGGTAATGGTGATCTCGTTGATCAGGATATAGGGGACACCAATTGCTGGCCCTGGGGTGAGGTTGCGTAGGATCAGGGTGTTACTGCCTGCACGTAATACGCCGTTTGGAATCTGAATAGTCATGCGTCCCCAGTAGCGCGCGTTACCACCCACCCCATGATCATTGGCTGGCGTGTTGGGAAAGGTATTGGCGCCATCGAAGATCGTTGTGCCATTGAGGACAACCTGCAAGCGGCAATGTTCGGTGCGCTCATCATCAAGCCCATTGATTTGGAGACTGAGTGTGCCCCCAGCAACGTTCTGCACCTGGAACGTGGCGGTGCCTTGATTATACCCCGTGCCATCGCCGTAGAGGGCAATTGCTGGTAAGCCATAAAGCCTGCCATCATCACGCCGATAGGCCCCCTGGAACTGCGTTGCACTGATCGGGCTGATCGGGGCAGCGGTAGTGGGTAGCGTCGCCGTTGCTGTGGCGGGCGGGCGGGTCGCGGTAGGGGTTGGTGGCACTGGCGTATTCGTTGGTGGTGGTGGAGTGGCCGTAGCGGGCGGCGGCATCGTGACGATTGGGCGCATCGTCCCCTGCGGCAGTGCAGTGATTGTTGGTGACACCACAACTGGTATTGGTGTGGGCGGGATCGGCGTGGGTGCCGCTGTTGGCGCGAGCGTTGCCGTAGGGGGCCGCGGGGTAGCGGTGGCTGGCGGTACCGTTGGCGGCAGTGCGGCCACAACTGTGGCCGTTGGCGCAATACTGACCACGGTCGGGGTTGGATTCGCGGTCAGATAGGCGTTGCGGACAACCACGACAATTGCCAGTAAGAGCGCCAGAATGAGCACCCCAATGATTGGTAAGAGGCAGCCAAACCGCCCTGAGCGCTGGGCTGGTCGGGCCACTGGCGGCAGCGGGGTTGCTGGCGATTGGGTTGTGTTCTGATCAGCCAGTGCTGCGTGGAGGGCAAGGCGCATCGCCTCTGCTGTGGGATAACGGGCATACGGTTCCTTCGCCATTGCCCGTTCCACTACTTGCGCCAGGGCCGGGGCAATATCGGGCGCGATTGCCCGTACATTTGGCACAGGAGCGCGAACGTGCTGTAGGGCGACCGCGATAGCTGACTCACCGTTGTATGGCAACTGCCCAGTGAGGGCTTCAAAGAGGACGATGCCAACGGCATAGAGGTCAGTGGCTGGGCTCAGGAGTTGCCCGCTCACCTGTTCAGGTGCCATGTAGTGCGCTGTGCCAATCGTGGTTCCGGCAACCGTTTCTTGTTGGGCAGTGTCGAGGGTGCGGGCTACTCCAAAGTCGGTCAGTTTGACCAGGCCATCGCTTGCCCGCACTAAGATATTCTGTGGCTTGACATCGCGGTGAATGATCCCGCGATCATGAGCGGCGGTGAGGGCGTTTAAGAGGCCATCGGCGTAGTCCACAACCTGCCCTGGTGGCAGGCGGCCCTCCCGTTTCAGGATCGCTTTCAGATCAGTGCCAGCGATGTAGGGCATGACAATAAAGTAAGTGCCGTTATCGTTGCCATAATCGTAAATATCAACGATATTTGGCTGGGATAAGGCGGCGATGGCCCGTGCTTCCCGGTAGAAGCGGGAGACAAAATCGCTGTCTGCGCTATATTCATCCCGCAGGAGCTTCAGCGCGACAGTGCGATCAAGCACGGTGTCGCGGGCGTGATAGACGCGTGCTGCACCACCTTCGCCAATCAGGTCACCTAATGCGTAGCGACCACCAACCAGCCTGCCGGTAGGCGGCTGTATATTTGGTAAACGCGTGGTTGGTTGGGCCGCCGAGTCTGGGTCGGGGCGTCCCGCGGGAGGGGTGGGCATCCGCTTGTTTTGCTCCTGTTGCTGAACAGTAACGGTTGGTGCTTGTCAGGCCATGGCATTCTGGACTTGTTGGATCTGGATGCAAGAATGATGCCTTTGGTTTGGGTCGCTGATCGCTTCTTCTCAAGGAGAGACCAGGAGGCCACAGCAAGGATATTGCTGCGGCCTCCTCGCCCTAACGTCGTACGTCTGGAACAGTAGCGGCTGCGGCTACTTCTTCCCAGCGTGGGAAGACATCGGCATCACCAGGGGCAGTGGTGGCCCAAGCCCCGCAGCGGTTGGCGAGGGCGAGTGTTTCGGGCATAGCGAGGCCCCGTAGCTGTCCGGCGTAAAAGCCTGCCGCAAAGGCATCGCCCGCACCGACTGGATCGATCACCCGTGGCAGTGGAGTGGAGGGAACCCGCACGATCCCTTCACGGGTGAGCGCCAAAGAGCCTTCTGCACCGAGTTTGACAACGACTAACGACAGCGTTGGCGCGTGGTCGAGCAACGCCTGCGCCGCAACTTCGGGGTCGCTCTCCCCAGTTAAGAACTCGGCTTCCTCCAACCCCGGTAGGATGATATCGGCGTGGGTAGCCAACTCGCGCAAGGTGCTGTGCGCTTCTTCGCGGCTCCAGAGCTTAAAGCGCAGGTTAGGATCGAGGACGACAGGTACCCCTGCTTGGCGGGCGATCGTCGCCGCGGCAAAGGCCGTTTCGCGGCAGGTCGCTGAGAGCGCTGGGGTAATCCCCGTCAGATGAAGGTAGCGGGCATTCGCGATATAGTCAGGGTCGAGGTCGTCAGGCGAGAGCCGACTGGCCGCTGAGCCGCGACGATAGTAGATCACTTCGATTGGCCCCAGTTCGCGGCGTTCGCGAATCATCAGGCCAGTTGGGCCTTCGGGGTCAACCACGGTGTGGGAAATATCGATCCCTTCGCCGCGCAGCCGAAAGGCGACAGTCCGCCCTAATTCATCATCGCTCAGCCGACTGATCCAGCCCGCAGTGTGACCGAGGCGACAGAGGCCCGTCGCCACATTCGTTTCTGCTCCGGCCACATAGCGATGAAAGGTGGCGGCCTCACGGAGTGGCCCTACGCTCTCCGCCAGGAAGAGGATCATCGTTTCGCCAAGGGTCACAACATCAAGTTTGGGCGTGCTCATTATTGGCCTCGGGCGGGGGCTGCGGCAGCGATAAAGCCTGCGGCCCGCGCTGTCAGTTCGTCAAAACGTCCTTCGGCTACCAATGGCCCATCGACGAGCGCCGAGCCGATCCCCAGCCCCCAGGCGCCAGCAGCGATGAAGTCTGGCGCGTTTGCCAGCGTGACGCCACCCGTGGGTAGGAAGGGGATCTGGCGCAGAGGCCCACGCAGATCTTTCAGATGCCCTGGCCCTACAGGGCCAGAGGGGAAGAGTTTGACGACTGCGGCCCCGGCCCGCCATGCTGTCAGGGCTTCGGTGGGCGTGAATGCCCCCGGCACGCAGGGGATCCCGCGCTCTGCCATGGCGCTGATCAATGCGGCGTCGGTGTGTGGGCTGACAATATATCGTGCACCTGCCTGGAGGGCAGCTTCTGCTGTTTCAAGATCGAGTACTGTGCCTGCACCAACCAACATCTGCTCGCCCAGTTCGTCGCTGATGGCCCGAATCATTTCGTAAACGCCAGCGCTATCACAGGTGACTTCAATGGCGCGAACGCCACCCGCGAGAATCGCCCTGGCTGTTTCAATCGCGCGTGAGGCATCGGTGCGTCGCAGAATGGCGACGATGCGGGTTTCTTCCAGGGCTGCGGGGATGGCGGGGCGGGCGATGGTCTTGCTGCTCGTCATGAGTCCTTCCTCCGTTGGTTGGTCGATTTTTCTGAGGGCAGTGTACCACTCTGCGTTGATGTTTTAGCACCGCAATGGTCAACGCTTCGGCGGTTCGGTTGTTGAGCGCGGCGCACCGTGAAATCCTTTGCCCGGGGCGTGGGCGTGCCCATAACCACCGTGATTGTGCCAGACAGGTTGATTGTCGCGTGGGTCGGCCTTGAACAATAACCTTGGCGCACTGAAGACGCGCCGCGCTGGTTCATCACAGAACGGGCAAGGTGTAGGTGCGCCAGCCTCCGCCAGCGTGCGTAGCTGATCGAAACGGGTGTTGCAATTGCGGCACTCATATTCGTAGCGACGTGTGCCTTGCTCAGTTGCTGCGGAGTCAGTGCCGACGATTGGTGGTTCAGTGGCTGGTATCGTGGTGAGGTTGGTGGCGAGGGCGGCTAGATGCTCGGTCCAGTAGTGATGCGTCTTGGCGATCGCCGTAATTACATTCTTGATCTCATACTTGACGCGAAAAGCTGGCCCAGCAGGGAGAAAGAGCGTGACCCCTTCGCGGCGGGCGACGACATTTTCAGCCAACACTGCCCGCAGGAGCCAGACAACCGCTTCCTCGTCTGGGCAGACAACGCCGATCCAGCCTGGATTGGCGTCGCGAATCACGGGCCAGCCCGTGATCATCTTGATCCCCCGCGATAATTCATCGAGAACCTGTTCGTAAGCGGTGGGGTTTGCCAGCACTTCCTCACGCGGGGCGGCTTCTAGCAGGTCGCCCCGATGGGGTGGGCCGCCAGCGATGGCAAGATCACAGAAGGCCCCCCAGATCTCGCCCCAGGCGACCTGGCCTTCGTCGTCATAGACGAGATCAGCGGCTCCGGGCATTGGCGCACTGTTGACCACTGCATCGCCCTGGTAGCGTGGTGGCAGGATGGGGCGGAAAATGCCAAGATCACCATGACCACCAGCCGCGTCGTGTTCGTGGCCGTGGGCGGCATCGCCCGTTGGTAGCCCACTGGCTTCGCGATAGCGTTCCCAGACAATCGCCGCAAACCCTTCGGCGGTACCAGGGGGACGCGCCATGACGACGTGATCTGCCTGCACTGCCGCTTCGATTGCTGTAGCAACTGGCCCACTGAGAGCGATCAGTGGTAGCACAATCGTTGTCGCGGCACCGAGCTTTTGGCAGCGGACGATTCCAGCTGTGATCGTGGGGCTAGTATTGTCGAGGAAGGCGACTTCTACCGTCTGCCAGTCGCGTCCCTCCCAGACTAATCGCGCCAACTGATAGACGGCGGCGTTCGTTTCTGGTTCGGTGCTACCAGGGGCAATGAGCAATAGGGCGGTGGTGGCTGGGGTGATCGGTGCACTCGCCTGTTCTTGTGCTTCAGTGGCGCGTCCCGCCAGCCGATAGGCCAGTTGACGGGCGGTCAGCAGTGGTTG